>CBFGPY010000545.1:0-2789 GCA_965650755.1 uncultured Chromatiaceae bacterium
GGGATCAATACCAAAGCCTTCATCGCCCATCAGGGCCTCACCACTGAGTTTTAACAGGATTCTTCTGTAGGTTGGTTTTGGATTGATGCTCATAGGATCCCCATTGTGCTGGTCAGTTAAATTCATAGAATGCAATGAAACAGCTGTGGCGAGACTTGCGGAAGACGCGAAGTTTGCACAGGTTTCACTTAAAAAAAACCGCGGCTGGCAAGCCAGTCGCGGTTAGTGTAGTCGGTTTCAGCAGCATGCTGAAGCGCGATTATTTTTTCGCAGCAGCGATTTGCGCAGCAACTTCAGCAGCGAAGTCAGTTTCCTGCTTCTCGATGCCTTCGCCCACTTCCAGACGGATGAAGCTGACAGCTTTCGCACCGTGTTGCTTCAGGAAGTCACCAGTAGTGATAGCTGGGTCTTTCACGAATGGCTGACCAGTCAGAGAAACTTCGCCAGTGAACTTCGTCATCCGGCCAGCAACCATCTTCTCAGCGATTTCTTTTGGCTTACCGCTGTTGATAGCGATTTCAATCTGGATTTCCTGCTCTTTTGCCACAACTTCAGCCGGAACTGAATCTGGAGTCAGGAATGAAGGGTTGTTTGCAGCAACGTGCATTGCAACGTCTTTGGCAACTTCTTCGTTACCGCCTTCCAGTACCACCAACACGCCGATACGGCCTGAGTGCGTGTACTGACCGATCACGTCGCCCTGGGCAACAGAAATACGGCGGATTGCGATGTTTTCACCGATTTTAGCAACCAGAGTCGCACGGGCTTCTTCAACAGTAGCGTCGCCCAGAGAAGCAGCACTTAAAGCTTCTACAGTGAACAGCTTGTTGGCGTGAGCCAGATCAGCAGCTGCGTTGGCGAATGCCAGGAAGTTGGCATCGCGGCCAACGAAATCTGTTTCACAGTTAAATTCGATTGCAACTGCATAACCGTTACCAACGCGAGTCAGTACAGTCCCTTCAGCAGCGATCCGGCCTGCTTTCTTGGCAGCTTTGGCCTGACCGTTTTTACGCATTAATTCGATTGCGCCTTCGATATCACCGTTGGTTTCTTCTAAGGCTTTTTTGCAGTCCATCATGCCAGCGCCAGTGCGCTCGCGTAATTCTTTTACCAGTCCGGCTGTTACGGCCATGGGGAATTCCTCGTTTCAATCGGGTTAGACAAACAGGGGCAAAGCCCCTGTCAGATTAAAAGGTGAACGGGGTCAGTCTGATGACAGACCCCGTACAGCTGTATTACTCAGCTGCAACGAAGTTGTCGGCTTCAGCCTGAACTTCGATATTTTTATCACGGCCTTCTGCGATAGCAGCGTTTACGGCGCTCAGGTACAGCTGGATAGCGCGGATCGCGTCATCGTTACCTGGGATAACAAAATCAACACCTTTTGGATCAGAGTTGGTATCAACGATAGAAACTACCGGGATACCCAGGTTGTTAGCTTCTTTAATCGCGATGTGTTCGTGGTCAGCATCGATAACGAACAGAGCGTCTGGCAGACCGCCCATGTCTTTGATACCGCCTAAGCTCTTCTCCAGTTTGTCCATTTCACGGGTACGGTCCAGAGCTTCTTTTTTGGTCAGCTTGTCGAAAGTACCGTCCTGGCTCTGAGCTTCCAGGTCTTTTAAACGTTTGATGGACTGACGCACAGTTTTCCAGTTAGTCAGCATACCGCCTAACCAGCGGTGGTTGACGTAGTACTGATCAGCTTGTTTTGCAGCGTCTTTGATTGCTTCAGAAGCAGCGCGTTTGGTACCTACGAACAGGATTTTGCCTTTCTTCGCAGCCACTGACTGGATGAAAGCCAGCGCGTCGTTCATCATTGGAACTGTTTTTTCCAGGTTGATGATATGAACGCGGTTACGGGCGCCGAAAATGAAAGGCTTCATTTTTGGGTTCCAGTAACGGGTTTGGTGACCGAAATGTACGCCCGCCTGGAGCATATCGCGCATTGAAACTTTAGCCATTTGAGTAATTCCTTAAAAGGGGGGTTAGGCCTCCATACACCCCATAAATCCGACTGAAGCATGCTTCAGCACCCCGGTTTATGTGACGATGTATGTGTGTTGTTTAACTTAAGTTTGGTTGTGCAATAATGACGCTGACTGATCTTTGCAGAATTTCGTCGGCTTTATTTGCCAAATTGCGGCGCGCTTTATACCATAGGCGCCCCGCAAACACAATGAATTGTGTAGTTTTACAGCAGAGAGAACCTGATGGCCGCCACGATCAAAACCCCGGAACAAATCGAAAAAATGCGCATTGCAGGCCGTCTGGCCGCAGAAGTGCTGGAGATGATCGAGCCTTATGTCAAACCGGGCGTGACGACTGGCGAGCTGGATCGGATTTGTCACGACTATATGGTCAATGTGCAAAAGACTATCCCTGCCCCACTGAATTACCATGGTTTCCCCAAATCAATTTGCACGTCAGTAAACCATGTGATTTGCCACGGTATTCCGGCAGACGACAAAGTGCTCAAAGACGGCGATATCGTCAACATCGACATCACAGTCATTAAAGACGGTTTCCACGGCGACACCTCAAAAATGTTTGTCGTCGGCAAGCCAAGTATTCTGGCAGACCGGCTGATCCGGGTCACACAAGAGTGTCTGTATCTTGGCCTGAAAAAAGTCAAAAACGGCGCCCGTCTTGGCGACATCGGCCATGTCATTCAGGTGCATGCGGAAAAACACAACTACTCCATCGTGCGCGAATACTGTGGTCATGGCATCGGTGAAATCTTCCATGAAGACCCGCAAGTGCTGCACTATGGCCGGCCTAACACCGGT
>CBFGPY010000546.1:0-2778 GCA_965650755.1 uncultured Chromatiaceae bacterium
CGGCATGAATCCCAAATCCAGCATGCGGTCAGCTTCGTCCAGGATTAGCATCTCAAGCCCCTGTAAAAAAAAGCTTTTGTGCTCCAGGTGATCGGCAAGGCGTCCAGGCGTTGCCACAATAATATGTGGCTGGCGTTTTAAGATCTTTTCCTGATCGTTGAAATTTTCGCCACCCACAATAAATGCTGGTGTCAAACGGGTATTCGCGACAAAAAGCCGCAACTGCGCATAAATCTGCTGCGCCAGTTCCCGGGTCGGGGCCAGAATGACCGCGCGTGGGTCTTGAGCCGACAGCGGTTTGCTGCGAAGCAATCGCTGCATCATTGGCAGCAGATATGCCAGTGTCTTACCGGAGCCGGTTTTTGAGGAAACGATTAAATCCTTGCCCTGCATCACAGCAGGAATAGCTTCTTGCTGAATTTCTGTTGGTTGGGTAAAACCCAAATGTTGAATTGAACGCAGCAGACGTGGATCTAACGCGAGTTCCTGAAAAGCGGCCATAAGTACTCTGTAGCTGAAAATAATCGCTTAGCATACCGTAAATCCGCGCACTCGTCAGCCACAGTGCTTGGCAAGACGCGGCATCACATGGAACAATAGTCATTATTTATCGTAAGTGCTGGATTAAAATATGAGTAAATCACTGGCAGAACAGTTATTAAAAGCTGGTCTTGGCGATGCCAAAAAACTAAAGAACATCAAAAAAGAACAGCATAAAGAGCGGGTACAAGCTGGTAAAAATGGTCAGGTAGTCAATCAGGCTTCTGTACTGGCTGAGCAGGCACGACAGGCGCAAATTGCCAAAGACCGGGAATTGAATCAGCAGAAAAAAGCTGAAGCTGACCGCAAGGCACTGATTGCACAAGTGAAACAGCTTATTGAAATGAACATCATCACTGATAAAGGTGAACTGGGTTTTAATTTTACTGACGGTAATAAAATTAAGAAAATTTATGTCAGTGAAAAAGTTCACCAGCAATTAGTCAAAGGTCTGATTGCAATTGCCAGATTGGGTGAGCAATATCATTTGGTACCAATTCAAATCGCAGAGAAGATCCAGCTGCGTCAACCTGAAGCAATTGTGCTGTTGAATCAACAGGATGCACAGGCACCGGAAGACGACCCTTATGCAGATTTTAAGATCCCTGACGATTTGATGTGGTAAGCCTTTTATATTGCCGGAGCTCAGATGTCAGTCAATCAAAGTAAAACCATGGTGATTAGCTGGTTGTTATTATCAGTGACCGGAGTAGTCGCCTGTTGGGCCAGCCTGTTTAATGGCCAATTTGAAACTATTTATGGCTTGCCGAGTGTGGTCGGCGCCGCCATGTTGATGTGGATCCGCCAGCAAGCGGATTTTTATGCTCAGCCTTTTTACCGGCTAAGCTGGCAAATCAGCATGATTTTATTGTGGCTGCTGTTAGTCCCTGGCTGTTATTTTTTGGCCAACCAATTTTGACGCAATCGTCCCTTTTATTCCGGCCTGCTGACACTGAGCAGTTGTGCCATTTGCAAAGCCTGTTCCGTTCAGCCGCAGAGCTGCGCCAATGGGGCGGCGAAGGCTTTTCTTATCCGCTTCAACGCCGGCAATTTTTGCAGCAGCTACAACTACCTGATACGGAAGCTTTTGTTCTGATGCAGGCTGGCGAACTCGTCGCCTTCGGTCAGATATGCGACAGATTCAACAAAATTCATTTGGCGCGGTTGTTGGTGTTGCCGTCATTTCGGCACCAGGGCCTGGCCCGGCCTTTGGTGCAAGGCTTGCTGGTTCAGGGGTTAAAACGGTGGCCGGATCGCTCAGCGTCTCTTTATGTATATAAGACGAATAAAGTCGCGATCCAAAGCTATCAGCGCTTCGGCTTTCAGGTAGGGCCACAACCAGCAGCACACCGAGATGATTTACATTTTATGACGCTACCAAATCTGGCCTGTCATCACTTTGCACTGAATGCCCCGGTTTTTATCAGTCACGGAGAACAATAATGCCAATTTGGATTGATGCAGATGCCTGTCCAAAAGTCTGTCGTGACATGTTATTACGCGCCGGCGAACGGTTGAAGATTGAGCTGAACTTTGTTGCTAATCATGCACTACCGCTACCACGCGCCCCCTGGTGCCGGCAATTTCGGGTCGAAGCCGGATTTGACGTCGCGGATAACCTGATTGCAAAGTCTGTTCGTCCCGGCGATTTAGTCATGACGCAGGACATTCCGTTAGCAGCGATTTGTGTAGCGCAAGGTGCCACAGTGCTGACACCGCGGGGTGACAAACTCGATAAAGACAATGTACAGGTTCGCCTTGCCGTGCGTAATTTACAAGAAGAGTTGCGCAGTGCCGGTATGGTCAGTGGTGGCCCGCCGGCTATTGATCAGCGCGATCGGCAGAAATTTGGCAACGCATTGGACCAGTATCTGCAACAATGGCAACGAAGCCAGCCCAGCGCCTGATTCAGACTTTACCCTGCTGACGCACACTAACCCCTTTCACTGCTGGTTTAAAACTATTGGTCAGTTGCCATTTCGGTTTTATCGGCGTTAAAGGTAAAGTGCGTTTGCGCGCGACCAGCACATAAGCCGCGCCAAAATAATTCAGATGCTGCTCTGCCCAGAGTCGGAACGCTGAATCGGCTTTGGATTGTGTCAGCATGCTGGTACAAAACAGCCGCTGTTCATACAGCACTTCAAAGCCGAGTAATTGCAACCAGTCTTTCACCCGGGACTGCGAAAAAAACCGGCCAGACCAGGGAAACCTTTGATGCAGGCCCGGCCATAACTTCAG
>CBFGPY010000547.1:0-2760 GCA_965650755.1 uncultured Chromatiaceae bacterium
CCCAAACCACATATTGGACTGTCCGGACATTAAAAATCTGGGTCCCAATCGACGATGATTCGTCCTTGCGTTTTATCCACAGTTTTGATGACAGAGTCAGTCAAAAATGGAACCAAACGCTCTTTTTTACCAAATGCATCGGTCCGGTTTGCCTTCACGACGAGAACGTCGTTCGAGCCCGTTTCCATGATGTCATCCACCACGCCTAAGTCATAACCGGCTTCGTTTACCACGGTCAGACCCATCAGGTCTTTCCAGTAAAACTCACCGTCATCAAGCGCGGGCAGACTGGTCTGAGTCACAGCGATTTCCGCGTTCACGAAAACTTGTGCCTGATCCCGGTCACTAACACCTTCCAGTTTGACGATTAAGCCATTGCTATGGCGTTTCCAACTGGAAATCTGCACTGGTTGCCATTTGCCCTGAGATTGGATCTGCCAGGGTGTGTAATCAAAAATCCCTTCCGGGATATCTGTGTAGGAAATTACTTTTAGCCACCCGTTGATACCGTAAACAGCACCAAACTTACCTAAGACAACTAAATCTTTACCCATCAAGGTTAATTCCTACCCAGTTTGCTAATTAAGCAGCAGCTTTTTTAGCAGCTTTTACCAGTGACGCAACGCGATCGCTCAGAGATGCACCTTGTGCAACCCAGTGATCAACGCGGTCCAGGTCGATGCGCGTTTTCTCTTCAGTACCGTTGGCGATTGGGTTAAAGAAACCCACGCGCTCAATGAAACGGCCATCACGAGCAAAACGGCTATCAGCGACCACAACTTGGTAAAATGGACGCTTTTTCGCGCCACCACGTTGTAAACGAATAGTTACCATACCGTCCTCTATTTCAATCGTTCAGGTTTTTGTAAATCAAAATCCCCGCGGTCAGGCCGCAGGGACGCCGAATTGTACGCGTTTTTCGTTGTAATGCAAGGATTTTCAGGCTTCGCGGCCGGTTATCAGGCCAGTCAAAGCAGTGGATGAATCTGTGGATAAGCTCTTGAAAAGCTGTTGGGATAAGTGCTGAAGCCACAACAAGGATCCAGCAGATCCTCGCATAGATCTGGCAAAACAAAATAGGTAATCGAGTTACGAGGCGTATCAGCCGGGGTCAGGACACAAACAACAAGGCCATTGTCAAGCAATGGCCTTGAACGTTTAAAACGGCTGCAGCCTTAGCGGCCACCACCTAAACCGGGTGGTAATTTGCCGCCCATGGCGCGCATCATTTTCATCATGCCGCCTTTGCCACTCATCTGCTTCATCATTTTCTGCATTTGAGTGAACTGCTTCAATAACTGATTAACGTCCTGCACTTGTGTACCTGAGCCGGCTGCAATGCGTTTTTTGCGTGAACCTTTAATCAAATCAGGAAATTGCCGCTCTTTTGGCGTCATCGAGTTGATGATGGCTTCCATCTTATTAAAGCTTTTATTGTTAATCTGATCTTTGGCACCAGCTGGCAAATTCTTCATGCCCGGCAGTTTGTCCAGCATCGACATCATGCCGCCCATGCTACGCATCTGCACCAGCTGGTCACGGAAATCTTCCAGACTAAAACCCTGGCCTTTCATCACCTTAGCTGCGACTTTTGCCGCCTGCTCACGATCGACTTTTTGCTCCAGCTCTTCAATCAGGCTGAGCACGTCGCCCATGCCCAGAATGCGCGATGCGATCCGGTCCGGGTGGAATGGCTCCAGCGCATCGGTTTTCTCGCCCATACCGATAAACTTAATCGGTTTGCCAGTGATATGGCGGATAGATAAGGCTGCACCACCCCGCGCATCACCGTCGGCTTTAGTCAGGATCACACCGGTCAGCGGCAAAGCTTCGTTAAACGCTTTGGCGGTATTAGC
This sequence comes from uncultured Chromatiaceae bacterium, assembly GCA_965650755.1. Lineage (GTDB taxonomy): Bacteria > Pseudomonadota > Gammaproteobacteria > Enterobacterales > Alteromonadaceae > Pararheinheimera. The sequence goes on from CBFGPY010000547.1 coordinate 1,857, forward strand.
CGCATCCTGACCTGTCATCGCATCGACGACAAACAAAGTTTCAATAGGTTTAATCGCAGCGTGTAACGCTTTGATTTCATCCATCATTTCACTGTCAACGTGCAGACGGCCGGCGGTATCGACTAACAGAATGTCGTAAAAACCTAACTTGGCGGCACTGATCGCTGCATTGGCGATATCAACTGGCTTTTGCGAAATGTCGCTGGGGAAAAACTCAACGCCAACATCTTTGGCCAGAGTTTCCAGCTGTTTAATCGCTGCAGGGCGGTATACGTCGGCCGACACCACCATGACTTTTTTCTTTTTACGCTCTTTTAGAAACTTGGCCAGTTTACCAACTGATGTAGTTTTACCGGCGCCCTGTAAACCCGCCATCAATACAACAGCCGGCGGCTGCGTATTCAGGGTGAGCTCTTCATTGGCTTCCCCCATCGCCTCTTCCAGCGCTTTTTTGACGATTTTGAGAAATTCCTGGCCCGGCGTCAGGCTTTTGCTCACTTCAAGGCCGACTGAGCGCTCTTTTACCTGATTGACGAAATCGCGCACAACGGGCAACGCCACGTCAGCTTCCAGCAGTGCCATGCGCACTTCACGCAAGGTTTCTTTGATGTTGTCTTCGGTCAGGCGGCCACGGCCACTGATATTTTTCAGCGTTCGGGTCAGGCGATCCGACAAATTCTCAAACATGGTCAAATCCGGTTCTGTCAAAAATGGCGGCGATTATAACAAAGCGTCGGCAAAGCGTCAGCCTCAGGCTCTGTCAATCTGTCGTCTCTTCCCATACAATGCGTAAAAAGATGCATTCAAAGTGGAATTATTTGCATGTCGGCTGTTTTGTTGCCTGTTCTGGCTCTGGTTTGTTACCTGGTGGCTACTGGTATTGTGGCGCAGCGACTTTATCACG
>CBFGPY010000548.1:0-2757 GCA_965650755.1 uncultured Chromatiaceae bacterium
CGTCTGGCGTTTGCGCACCGATTTACTCTTAATGGAGATTTCAGGATGCAGTTTGACAATAAATTCAATCATGGGAACACCGGACAAAAAAACGGGCGCTGATTATACAGCGCCCTCGGTGGAAGTGCGACAGCAGTATTTAAGGCTGTTTGACCGCTGCAGGCTGCGCCGGCGGCTGTTGCAGCTGGATAGGTGCAGACTCTTTGGCCTTGCCTTGCAGAATTGAAATCTCAACCCGGCGATTTCTTTTGCGGTTTTGTTCCGTGTCATTATCCACCAGCGGCCGGGTATCGGCGTGACCTACCACCACCAGGCGGTTTTTATCCATGCCAGTGCCGTTGAGCAGTTCTACCGCCACTGATACCGCGCGTTTGGATGACAACTCCCAGTTATTGCTGTTCAGCTCATCCGACACCTGATCGTTGTCGGTGTGGCCCGAGACTGTCACTTCGCCCGGGATATCACGCAAAATGGCGCCAATTTGCTGAATAATGGGTTTAAACCGCGGTTGCAGGAAAGTTGACCCGGAAGGAAAAGAGCCGTTTTCTTTGATGCGGATGATAATTTGCTGACCGAGGGATTCAAGCTCAATAGCGCCATCCTGGATTTGCTCCTGCATCTGTTCAGCGATTTTTTTTGCCAGCTCGTTGGTTTGTTCCTGTTCCTGCCCCTGCGCTTCGCCGGTGGCCGCTGACGATTGCGCATCAGTATTGTTGGACGCACCGCCGGTTTGCTCACCGCGTTGCTCCTGCACACCGCCGGATGAATCTTCTTTACCGGCCTGGAACTCAATGGTCTGCAGCGTCATATCAATCGTTTGTTGCTGGATGGTGTCAATAGGTGTCGGCTCCGGACGGCCCGGGCGAAACTCCATGGCAATGACACTGGTGCCTTTGGGAATGTCTTTGACTTCAATTTTATTTTGTACACCAAACGCAAAGGCCATTGACCCTGCAATTTGCTTAAACTTCTGCACGTCCATTTCTGAGAACGACAGCAGCAACACAAAGAAACACATCAGCAACGACATTAAATCGGCGAAGGTTCCCATGTACGCGGGTAAACCTGGGGGTGGACACTTCGGACATTCAGCCATAATCTGCCTCAGGCCTCATCCGTTTTCACTGCGCGTTTTTTCTCTTTGATGTAATTACGCAACACGCCTTCGATCACTTTCGGGTTTTGACCGTCCTGAATCCCCATGATGGCATCGAGGATGAGCTGATTGTTGGTTTTCTCTTCATTGTTGCGCACAATCATTTTATCGGCGATCGGCATACAGAGACAGTTTGCCTGCAATGCGCCGTACAAAGTCGTCAGCAGCGCAACGGCCATCGCCGGTCCAATTGACTTCGGGTCGGACATATTCGCCAACATGGCTACCAGGCCCACCAGTGTGCCGATCATGCCCATCGCCGGGCCGAGATCTCCCATCTGTTTCCAGATGCCGACATAAAGTTCATGACGGGCGTAGGTCAGCTCAATGTCTTTTTCCAGCGTGGTGCGCACAACGTCCGCGTCATGGCCATCCACCAGCATATTGATGCCTTTTTGCATAAATGGATTGGTGATTTCGGCCTCTTCTAACGCGAGGAAACCGCCTTTACGCGCGGTGTCGGCGAGCTGAACTGAACGTTCGATCAACTCTTCTGCGGACTGAGATTTGAATATGAAAGCCTTACCGGCGGCTGAAAAACATGAGGCTAACTGCGCCATGGTGAATTTCATCATCACCACAGTGATACTGCCGCCAAACACGATGACGATGGAGATAAAGTCGTAATACATCATCAGATTGCCGGATGCACTTAAGTACATTGCCCAGACCATCATACCCAGAGTTGCAAGTAATCCTATGACGGTTGCTAAATCCACTTCTTATCTCCTGCCGGATCAGAAAAAACTGATGTAATCATGCTAGCTTAACGCGATCTATCGACCAAGCTACGGACAATGTTAAATTTTTTTCTGATCACAGGCAAAAATAGCTGTAATGGAGGCCTTTCTGATTGACCGGTGCCGGTGCCTGAGGTAACTTTGCGCTCAAATTAAGGTGGGGACCGCTATGAGCAAAAAGCAGGCAGAAAGTGCTCAGTTTGAGGACAATATCCGTGAACTGACAGAAATAGTCCGGCAACTGGAGCAAGGTGAATTGTCACTGGAACAGGCTCTGGCTTTTTTTGAACGTGGAGTTGTGTTATCCCGCCTCAGTCAACAACAACTGCAGGCCGCCGAACAAAAAGTTCAGCTGCTGGTGCAACAGGCGCAAGGTGAACAACTGGTTCCCTTCCAGACCGACAGCGGAGTCTGATCCTGATGTTAGCCAATCTCTCAGCTGACCAGCACAGAGTCGGTCAGCTGTTGTTATCACATTTCTCCGGAATACCTCTGACAGACCCACGATTGCATCAGGCGATGCAGTACAGCCTGTTACTTGGCGGCAAACGACTCAGGCCTTTCCTGGTCTACAGCGTAGGCCGTATGCTCGGCGCTACCACGACCGATCTGGACGGCCCGGCTATGGCGATTGAATGCCTGCATACCTATTCGCTCATCCATGATGATTTGCCGGCGATGGACGATGACGACTTGCGCCGCGGCCAGCCGACCTGTCACAAAGCCTTTGATGAAGCGACCGCGATTCTGGCTGGAGATGCATTACAAACGCTGGCGTTTGAGCTACTGACACAACATCCGTATCAATCGGTAAGTACTGAACGGCAATTGCAACTGGTGCGCGACCTGGCGCGTCAGTCC
>CBFGPY010000549.1:0-2756 GCA_965650755.1 uncultured Chromatiaceae bacterium
GACCTCAATGCTGCTTTTCCGTTAAGGTGAGCCGAATATTTTATTGGTGCCGCAGATGCCGGCACCATCAGCAGCAAAGCGCGCGGGACTCCGTCGATGAATCGTAAACCCAATTTAAAAGATGTGGCTGAACTGGCCGGTGTCAGCGCTATCACCGTATCTCGGGTGCTGACCACGCCGGAAAAAGTCTCAGACAAACTGCGGCAGAAAATTGAACAGGCGATCCACGAATTGGGTTATATCCGCAACCATGCCGCCAGCGCGCTGGCTTCCAACCGCTCCGGTGTGCTGGCGGTGATCATCCCGTCCTTGTCCAATATCGTGTTTAACGAAGTACTGCAGGGCATTTACAGCGCGGTGAAACCACACCAGTTGCAGGTTATTCTCGGTGATTGCCATTATTCGCCGCTGGAAGAAGAAAAACTGATCGCCACTTTGTTAAGCCAGGCGCCGGAAGGCGTGATCCTGACCGGCACCGATCAGACCGATTATGCGCGTAAACTGCTGCAAAATGCCGGCATTCCGGTGGTCCAGCTGATGGAACTGACCGACCAGCCGATTGATATCAACATCGGTTTTTCTCATCTGGACGCCGGCATGGCGATGACCCAACATCTGCTGGCACGCGGTTATCGCCGCATTGGCTTTCTCGGCGCCCGGATGGATCCGCGCACGCAACAACGCCTGGCTGGCTTTAAGCGCGCAATAGAAGACTGGAACCTGGCACAGGCCCGTGAGTCTCAGGCGCTGTGTCAGCAGTTTGTCGTCACTACCGGCCAATCGTCATCGATTAAACTCGGTGGCCAGTTGCTGCAGGCGGTGATGGCCGAATCGCAGGGCCAGTGTGACGCGGTATTTTGCTGCAACGACGACCTGGCGCTCGGCGCCTTGTTTGAAGCCCGTAAAATGAATCTGCGGGTGCCGGCCGACCTTGCCATCGCCGGTTTTAACGACCTCGAAGCCTCAGCGCTGGTTGAACCCGGCATCACCAGCGTGGCAGCGCCGCGTTTTGCCATGGGCAAACAGGCGGTGGAACTACTGATGCAAAAAGCCAGCGGCAATCAGACAGAATTCCCGCCCATCGACGTGGGTTACAATATTATGGTGCGTGGCTCGACCTGATTATTAAATCTGATAATGGATGGCAAAATACCCTGATGACACCGGCAACTCACCCACTGTTCTGGCGCGATAACAACCTGCCTTATGTTGAATTAAGGTGGGTACAGGATGGACGCAAAGTCACTTATGCGCTGCATTCGCATCGGGAATGGTCTTTAGGTGCCATTCTTGCGGGACAAAGCGAGTTTCTGTGTGAAGACCGGCTGCATAATGTCGAACAGGGTGCATTTGTGATGATGAACCCGGACCAGCCGCATGCCTGTAATCCGCGGCAAGGTTCGGCCTGGTCTTATTATATGCTGCATCTGGATAAAGACTGGTTAGCTGATTTTTTAGCTCAATCCGGCGTTCGGACTTGCCAGCAATGGCGAGATACCAGTCTGGAAACCTGGTACGAAACCGAATTATTTGGCGATTTTGTGTTGATGGCCGAATACCTGATGTCATCACAGCATTCCCCGGCTGACAAAGCGCAAAAGCTGCAGGCCTTTTTGCGCAGTTTTTTTGTCCGGCTGGACCAGCAACAACAAAAACCAGCGACGCTGTTGCCACCCAATCCTTTGTATCAGGTTGTCCATTATCTGAGTGAACACTGCGAGGATGACCGGGCGATAGCAAGCATCAGCGCTGACTTCGGGTACAGCGCAGGTTATCTGGTCCGCGCATTTAAGCGACATTTTAATATGACCCCGCACGCTTACCGATTAAACCGCCGGGTGCAGCGGAGCCAGCAGGCGTTAAAGCAAGGCGAAGCCATCGCGGCCGTTGCTTTAAGCACAGGTTTTAGCGATCAGGCGCATTTCCAGCGGTCGTTTAAACAACGGGTGGCAGCGACACCGGATCAGTATCGCCGCTCTGTATCGAAACCCACTTAAAGCAACAGCGGAACACAGCTTGCCGCCAGCAACAGCGCCAGGCTTTTATTCAGCAGCCGCATGCTGGCTGGCTTTTGCAGATAATGCCGCAGGGCAATCCCGGCCCAAAGCCAGGCCGACAACGACAACCAACAAATCGGCAGATAAATACCGGCAAATATCAGCAATTGGCTGAGATCCGCCGCGGGAATATAAGCGGCGATCCCCGACAAAGACGCCAGCCAGGCTTTGGGATTGAGCCATTGCATTAAAGCACCGGTGATAAAATCCGGCGCTTTTTTGCCGGACTGTGCGGCGAGTTCACCGTCATCGCTGAACAATTGGTAGCTCAGGTACAGCAAAAACGCGACGCCCAACCATTGCAGAACCTGCGTCAGCGCAGGTAACACCGCCAGCACCTGCTGCAACCCACTTCCTATCAACACGAACAGCAGAATAAACCCAAGGGTGGCGCCCGTAACAAAACTCAAACCTGAACGGATGCCATATCTGGCGCCGGCACTCACCGACAGCAGATTCACCGGGCCCGGTGAAAATGAGGCGGCAAAAGCAAATAAAGCCATCGACAATAACAAAGATGAGGTCATAACTTCTCCGGTAATGATGTTGCAAGCCGGTGACTATGAACCCCGTGTTCCTGCCTGTATTGCACAAAACTGACCTTTTGCCGGCAAAAAAAGTTGTGCGGGTTAAATCCAAAACCAAACCTACCTGCATCTAAGTTTCAGCACTTAACTTCACCTAATTTAAGAGGAACCA
>CBFGPY010000550.1:0-2755 GCA_965650755.1 uncultured Chromatiaceae bacterium
TGCCGTAGCGGTCAAACTGGGTCTGATGGTTGGTACCGTGGCGTTATCTGCGCCGGTATTTGCTCAGCAGGCACAGGCTGATGGCGCGAAGAAAGATCAACAGGTTGAAGTGATTCAGGTGCGCGGTATCCGTGCATCGCAGGAAGCCAACTTAAATGCCAAACGTTTCAGCGATACTATCGTTGACGTGGTGACCGCAGAAGATATCGGTAAGTTCCCGGATAAAAACGTGGCGGAATCCCTGCAACGTGTACCGGGTGTGACTATCCAGCGTCAGTTTGGTGAAGGTGCCGGTGTCTCTATCCGCGGTTCAGGCCAGGATTTAACCCTGACCACATTAAATGGCCAGAACGTGGCGTCTACCGGCTGGTTCGTACTGGAACCTGCCCGCCGCAGCTTCAACTATGAATTACTGCCATCTGAACTTGTTGGTAATCTGGAAGTGTACAAAGCTTCTCAGGCGGACCTGAGCGAAGGTGGTATCGGTGGTACTGTAGTGGTTCATACCCGCAAACCACTGGACCTCGATGCCAACACCGCATACGCTTCGATTGAAAGCACTTACCAAAGCGATTCAGACACTAATGACCCGCAGCTGTCAGGTATGTACAGCTGGAAAAACGACGCTGAAACTTTTGGTGCTTTAGTTTCGGCCGTTGTACAGGAACGCAGCCTGCAACGTCAGGGTAACGAAGCATTCTGGGAATGGGGTGCAGGCCCTGTTGGTTTTGAACAGGACCGTAAACGTTCTGCTTACACCGCCACTTTACAGTTCGCGCCAAGCGATAACCTGAATATCGTGTTCAACGCTTTAGACATGCAAATGGAAGCGGACAACACCAACTATGCACTGTGGCTGACTCAGGCTGACAGCAGCTGGGGGACTGGTGTCACTGAAGCATGGATCGGCGGTGACGGTAAAACGCCAAATAAACAAGGTACACAAGCCAAAGGCCCATTGAACGTTGCTTATTATCAGGCGCGTCCACGCGAAGCCACGATGAACTCAGAAGTATACGACCTGAAGTTTGAATACGAAGGCGACGGCTACAAGTGGGCTACCCAGATTGGTGATACTTCATCAACTGGTGGTACTGACTTCGAGATGGTGGTCGACGACGGCACTGGTGGTACACCAATCGTTGGTGGTAAGTATGACTTCACCGGTGGTGGTCAGAGCTGGACACCAGGCAACCTGAATATCGCTGCATATGACCCGGGCTCACTGGCCATGGGTACAGGCCCGAACTTCAATAAAACACCAAAAACCGATGGCGAAAGCTATATCCAGTCTGATTTGACCTTCCCATCGACACTGGGTCCAATCACTGAATTCAAAACCGGTTTCCGTTATGCCGACCACAACACCACCAGCCGTCGTTTTGAATTTATTCAAAAAGCTGGTTTTAATCCGGTCATCTCAACCAAAGACATTCAGGCTGGCTCTATTGATGTCGGCGCTGGCAACTACAGCATCAAGAAATTTGACGTTAACGCACTGAAAGCCTGGGCTAAAGCCAGCATCACCGGTGAAACCGAAGATTTAGGTGCTTACTCAGAAATCACTGAGAAAAATGCTGCGCTGTACGGTATGGCCATTTACAGCACTGACAAAGTCCGCGGTAACTTCGGTGTGCGTTATGTCACGACTGACGCGACCTCGACTTATTATGTCAACAAAGTTCAAACTGAATCGGACGCAGATTATTCTGAGTTCCTGCCAAGCTTCAACATGGTAGTCGACCTGGCGGATGACAAGATCCTGCGTGCTTCAGCTGCCCGTGCACTGGCGCGTCCACAGTATGTCGACATGTACGTGAACCCGAACGTGATGGGCACCAACGATGACACGCCAAACAACCAGCGCTGGATTGTTGGTAACATCGGTCTGAAACCATTTATTTCTGACCAGTTCGACCTGGGCGTTGAATGGTATTACGATGCCAACTCTATGGTGTCTGCTGCTCTGTTCCTGAAAGATGTGAAGAACTTCGTTAACATCGCGCAAGGCACTGCAACTGCTGCAGAAATCCCATTCCCGCTGACTCGTCCGGATGAAGCAGCCAACGGCTGGATCACCGAACAAAAAGGCAACGGTAAAGATGCGTCTATCAGCGGTATCGAGTTACAGCATCAGGCGTACTACGGCAATGGTTTCGGTACCATCGTCAACTATACCTACACAGATACTGAAACTGACAAAGATACTTTCACTGACATGAACCCAATCCTGAGCGACAGTTCACGTCATTCATATAACCTGACCGGTTATTATGAAAACGATCTGTTCCAGGTGCGTGTGGCTTACAACTGGCGTAGTGAATACATGATCCGTGAATCAGGTTCTTACGGTAACCGTCTGCATGACGACTTCGGTTCTCTGGACCTGAGTGCTGTCTATCACGCCACGGATTACCTGGACGTGAAACTGGACGTGAACAACCTGCTGGAAGAAAGTTCTAAACAGTTTGGTAATAACAACAAACAAACCAACTACTCGGGTTTTGCCAAAGGCTTCCCGCTGTATGAATATGAAATGGCCCGCCGTATTTCTTTAGGCGCCAGCTTCAAGTTCTAAGTTGTTGATTGAATGAAAAAAAGGGAAGGAAACTTCCCTTTTTCTTTCTGCGAAAGTGCTGGTCAAAATGCTGTAAAAAGTCAGTTATAGTGTTTTGACCAACGCTTTTGCAAGACAAGGAACTGCACACTTCGCAAAGCGAATAATCCCTGTCATGCTGCTGTTTTAATCTTTACC
>CBFGPY010000551.1:0-2739 GCA_965650755.1 uncultured Chromatiaceae bacterium
AAAATACCGCTGGCGCGGCCCAGCAGGTCACCGGTTTTTTCCATCGCGACAATAGTGTTGTCAAAAGTGGCAGGTTCTGCGTTATTGGCGATAGCGTCGATTTCTTTGGCGTGCTCTTCGATGCCCTGCAACATGGCCGGCAGGAAATGCTCGGTTTTGATTTTGTCGAATTCCGGCGCCTGATATTGCAGCGAGCTGCGTTTCAGTAACGGATTTTCTGCAGCTACTGCTGCTGGCGCTGCTTCAGTTTTAGCGGCTGTTGCTTCAGCCGGCGCTGCGGCTTTTTGCTCTGGCGCGGCAGGTTTATTGTCGGTACAGGCACCTAAAGCCAATACAGTGGCGACTGTGGTCGCAACAAGAGTTTTTTTCATCGTGGAGTCCTCTGGCACAGAAGTTTGACTATGGTTATCTCTGGAATTAGTGTCCCGAGTATGCCAAACACTGTGACAATATCACGAATTTTTTGCAGCCAATGGCAGGCAAACTGCGCCGAATGGAGATTTTGCCGCTTGATCATGCGGTGCAGTTGTTACGCAGCCTTGCTGGTCAGAACATTACCCATCTTTATACTGCTGCTGACGGCCGTTTCCGTCCGGTCTGCTTTTGCGCAGAATGTGTTTCACGTCGGGACTCTGATGCAGGTTGACGAACAAAATCCGGTATTTATCAAAGTCAGTCAGGCCTACAAAAACCTGGGATACGATTTGAAGCTGGAAACTATGCCGCTGGCACGGCTGGAAATTGAAGCCGCCAAGGGCGACCTGATTGGTGGTAACCTGGCCGCACCTGTTGCCGCCGCCGTTTTAATCCCCCAGCTGGTACAAGTACCAGTTCCTGTCTATCAAATGGAACTAACGGCTTTTGTGGCACAACCTGATGAGACTATCCGTCAGTGGTCTGATTTACGCGAAAAACGCGTGGTGTATCTCACTGGCATGTTACCGGTCGAACAGCAACTGGAACAGCAGGGGATTGCGCAAAAAACCGGTGTGATGTCGATGGTCCAGGCGCTGCAATTTGTCGCAAAAGGCCGAATGGATGTTGCGGTGTTGCCAAGAGCCGAAGCTGAATTTGTTTTGCGACAGATACCGGATTTACCTGTCCGGCCGCTATCGCCGCCACTGGCAGTCTTACCTTTGTATCACTACATTCATCAGAAGCATCAGGCCTTGGTTGAACCACTGACCAGGCAACTTCGACAGCTAATGGCACAACCTGTTGTGACGGGCGGTAATTAAGTTGTATACCCGGCGCCGACACAAGCGTGACCATCCGGCAATAGACGGTTGATCGCATTGAATTGGTTGCCGTTTTGGCCAGTGAAGGAGGCGTGCCGGTGAACTTGGTGAGTAGCAAAATAACCAAAATACTTGGCTGGTTAGGTTTCGTTGCTGGTGTTGGATTTGCGCCATTCTGCCAGGCAGATCCCCAGCAAGTTATGCATATTGGTACTTTAACGCAGGTGTCACCACAGCATCCGCTGGTGCTCAGGCTGCAGCAGGCCTATCACAATATCGGCTTACAGATGCAGTTGGAAACCATGCCACTGGAGAGATTGCGCCTTGAAGCGGCGCGTGGTGTGCTGGTCGATGGCAACCTGGCCGCAGCGGTGACTTTGCAGCAGGTGATCCCAGAATTAATCCGTATTCCGGTACAAGTGTATCAGCTGGAATTAACCGCATTTGTCCGGGATCCGCAGCTGAAACCAGTGCAATGGACTGATTTGCAATCGTTGCGCGTCAGCTATATGGCGGGAATGTTATCGGTGGAGGCGCGATTAAAACAACATCAGGTCAAAGCGCTGACTGCGGCGCTGACGCTGGAGCAGGCGCTGCAATATGTCGCCAAAGGCAGGGTGGATGTTGCCGTATTGCCAAAAGCTGAAGCCGAATATGTTTTGCGGCAGTTGCCAAACTTACAGCTGCAGGCAGTATTGCCCGCACTGGAACAATTACCGATGTATCACTACATTCATCAGAAGCATAAGGCGCTGGTTGGTCCGCTAACCGCGCAATTACAACAAATCATGGCGCCAGTCGAGACGACCGGACCGCAATAAGCGGAGCTTTGTATGTATCGCATGACCGAAGTTGAACTGACAGATCCGGCGCTGCTGGCACTATTTGCCAAATTGGCTAACGCCTTAGGCCATACGCAGGGCGACGAGCCGGAAAAACTCAGCTTTAATGACGCCGGATTGCTGCTGGCCGTGGTGGCCTGGCATGACGGTCAGGCCGTTGGTTGTGGTTTGTTACGGCGCGAAGACACCAGCCGCGCCGAAATCAAACGGATGTATTCCAGTGCGCCAGGTGTCGGTTCGGCCGTGTTACACTATCTGGAACAAAAAGCGCGCAGCCAGGGGTTTAGCTCGGTATTGGCCACAGCGCGCATCATCAACAGTAAAGCGCTGAACTTTTATCTGCATAAAGGTTTTAAAAAATGTCCCTCTTACGGCAAGTATCGCTACAGCTCGCAAACCTTCAGCATGGAAAAACCACTGAATTAACCGCAGTGCCGGAGTGGGTAAGTTGAAATCACCGCTTGTCCTGCCTAAAGCGCTGTGGCTGAGCGGTCTGGTGTTGCTGGCCGTTGTGACATTGTGCCTGTACCTGATGTTTGGCAGTGGCCGTGATGATTTGGCGCCGCAGCCGGTACAGGTCTGGTTATTACAGGATGGTGCAGTGCAAAGCCCACAGCAGGCCCGGCAAATCCAGCCGGAGCGCTGGGAATTATTAGCAG
>CBFGPY010000552.1:0-2718 GCA_965650755.1 uncultured Chromatiaceae bacterium
TGGAAATTTTCGGGGCGCCGGGCTTGAAGATCCCCCAGATCCTGGCGGAAATGACAGAGTTAACTAGTTAATTGCGCTGTAAGGTGCATTTTTGCTGGTTTTCTCATCGATATCACGCTAAGTGCATGATTCTGCTCAGACCAGTCCTGGTGGAAAAAAGTGCACAAATGTTAAAATAACGCTTGCCACTCTTATTTTATCTGCATAAAATGCGCGACATCGAAAGGCAAGACAGTTGAAAGACTGCTCACGCAAAGCTTCGGGTCTAAGGGTTAAAAAACCTATGACAGCCGGGCTGCCATCCCAACATCACCGGGATGAAGATTTGCAAAACGTGCTACGTTTTTGCGTCTGTGCAGGAGTCCTGCTCGCCTTTCATCGTATCCCCCTGACTTGATAATTGCCTGACGGCACCGGAGTTAACGATGAACTTTAAAGCACTGTCTGTAATCGCTGTTGTAGTAAGCCCACTGTTTGCCATCACCCCAGCCAGCGCCGACGAGCAAATCGCCCAGTCTTTGTGTTCATACGTGGCAGCAAACGACAAAAACAGCATCCGTAAAACGCTGTCAGACAATCGTATGCGCATCAAAAACGTTTATGACGGCATCCAGTGTGACGGCCTGCCGCTGATCCGTTTTGCCATCAAACACAACGCCGCTGACGCCGCTGAATTTATCGTCAAACAATTACCAGGCAGCCAGGTTGCCGCTTCAGGTGACGTGGAATGGGCGCAAAGCAATGGCTTCGCTGCATCGCCAATCATCGAAACAATCAAAGCGCGCAGCGCAAGCTAATTCACACTTTTTAGCGCAGAATATCAGCCCGCTTTGCTTTGCAGCAGCGGGCTGATTTCATTTTGGAACCACTGTTGTAGCTTTGGTTCTGCCCTAACCAGCATCACTTCAAAACAGCCATTAAAACCGGCATAAGCCTGTATCGCTTTGGCAAACTGCTGCACAAACCGGCTTTTCTGCAGCCACTGTGGTGCCAGCTGCAAATGTTGCAATAACAACAGCCCTTGGTCGCGCTGTGCTTTGACATCAACCAACCCGACATATTGCGTGCCGTAAAATACCGGCAAACTGTAATAACCGAATTGACGTTTTTCCGCCGGTACATAGATTTCCAGCTGATAGTCTGCACCAAACCAATGCTGTAAACGCTGGCGCTGGATCAGCAGATTATCAAACGGATTCAGCAAATAGACCTGAGTCGCCTTCGCAGGCAGCTGCCATTGTGAGTTCTCGGCATAATAACTTTGCCCCTGATACAAAAAACTTTGCAACACGCCGCTGTGCGCCAGCTCCCGCAGCAGCGCTGTCACCGGTGCTTTCATGCCGGGCCGGAGATAACTGATTTGAGCGACAGTGCCGGCGACGTGGCACTGCAAAAAACGCTCAATCAGATGCAAAGCATATTCACGCTCGTCCGGAACCCGGCAATCGGTGCCAGCCGGTAACACTCGTTCGGTCAGGTCCAACACTTTCTGGAAACGCTCGCGGCGCACCACCATCAGCTCGCCTTGCATAAAGAGCTGCTCCAGTGCTTTTTTCGCCGGCTGCCAATCCCACCAGGGGCCACTGGCCTCAGTCGTTTTAGCAAAATCGGCCGCCTTGAGCGGTCCTTCAGCGCGAATTCTGGCCCGCACTTCACGCATTTGCTGATGATCCGGCGCAAACCAGTGTTTCTGACCCTGTTGTAGCTGCGCTTTGCGATACAGGCTGAAACGGAAATCCCGCATCGGTAGAAACGCTGCGGCATGGGACCAATATTCAAAAATTTGCTTTTTTTCTAATAAATCATCCAGCCACTGTGGCTGATAGTTTTTCACCCGGTTAAATAACACATGGTGGTGCGCGCGCTCGACCACATTAATGGAATCTATCTGCACATAACCAAGTTGTTCAATGGCTTGCAATGTGCCGCTGCGCCGGCTTTGCGGGGTACTTAAATGCTGTTTCGCCAGCAGCAGCTGTAAAAACTCCGTGGGTGAAAGCGGCAGCGTTGTCGACATCCTGTTTCCTCAGAACTTCAGATAAAAATCCGCCAGCAGCTGGCGATAGGCCGGACTATAGTGCCCTTGTTCGTCACGCACCAGCAACACCGGCAGCGCTTCATGGGTTTGGGGAACAAGCCCAAGCTCGAGTAACTGCCGCGCCGGGGTTTTATCCGGCTGGCTCTGGACCGGCTGCGACCTGATTAAGTGCCAGCCGTTGTCTTTAGCCAAAACCAGCAAACGCTCAGCTTCCGACACAGGTAAAATCAGGCTAAAGCGGCCTGTTGGCGCCAGCAACATGGCCGCTGTCTGCAACAGATCGGCAAATGGCAGCAGCGCATTGTGGCGCGCCAGTTGTTTCTGCTGGTCCGGATTGGTTAATGCGGCAGTGAAATATGGCGGATTTGATATGATCTGCTGATAGCGACGCTGTGCTAAGTGGTCAGCGCTGCCCGGATAGGTTAAAATATCCCGTTCGATAACCCGGATCCGGCTTGGCCATGGACTCTCGAGTACATTCTGCCTGGCTTGTCCGGCGGCAGCACTGTCCAGCTCCACGGCATCGATAAGCTGCATTGCCCCGGTGCGCTGCGCCAGCATCAGACTCAGAATGCCGCTGCCACAGCCAATATCCAGGCAATCACCGCTGGCAGGCGCTGAAGTCCAGGCGCCCAGCAACAATGCATCAGTGCCGACTTTCATCGCACAGTGCTGATGTG
>CBFGPY010000553.1:0-2717 GCA_965650755.1 uncultured Chromatiaceae bacterium
TGGAAAAACCGATGGACCTGCGTGACCAAATTCGCGAGCATCAGACCGAAGCGCTACGCCTGCTGGCCGAAACCGGGATCGCCGAAGAGGCGGTGCTACCGCTGTGGGCGAAGTTTAAAGCCGACTACTTTGCCCGCTACAATCCGAAACTCATTGCCTGGCATAGCGAAAATCTGCTGGCGCACACAGATTTCAGTAAGCCTATGGTACTGGTCAGCCCCACTGCGATGCGCGGTGGCACGCAGATCTTCGTTTATACCGCTGACCAGCCGAAGCTGTTTGCCCGGATGGTGGCGGCACTCGACAGCAAAAAAGTCAGTATCTTTGATGCGCAAATCATGACCAACAAAGATGGTTATGCCATGGATACATTTGTCGTGCTGGAGCAAAACGGCAATGCGGTGACGTCCACTTCCCGTATTCAAAGCATCAAAAAGGCGCTGGAACAAGCCATCGGCCAGCCGGAACTTGTGCTCAATGCCAAGGTCAGGGTGAATAAGCAACTAAAAGCTTTCCATGTGCCGCCCAAAGTGGTGTTTTTGCCGGGCAAAAATAAACACCGCACTATGCTGGAGCTGGCAGCACTGGATATGCCGGGTTTATTGGCAACTATTGGTCAGGTGTTTGCGCAGTGTGACATCAATATTCACGCCGCCAAAATCACCACCATTGGCGAGCGCGCCGAAGACTTTTTTATGATTTCAACCCGCGAGGACCAGGCGTTGTCAGCTGATGAGCAGGCAAATTTACGCCGGGTGCTGGTGGAACAACTCACAGATGTTACAGAAGGCTGAAGAACCACCATGTCTGATTTAAAAAGCATTATCGAACAAGCATTTGAAGACCGCTTGTCGATCACTCCATCCACCGTCAGTGACGAAGTCCGCCAGGCCGTCAACAATGCCATCGCCCTGCTCGATGCTGGTCAGGCCCGCGTTGCTGAGAAGATCTCCGGCGAATGGGTCACCCATCAATGGTTGAAAAAAGCGGTATTGCTGTCGTTCCGTATCAATGACAACCAGGTGATGGATGGTGCTGAAAACCGTTTCTTTGACAAAGTGCCGATGAAATATGCCAGCTACAGCCATGAGCAGTTTGTCGCTGAAGGCGTGCGCGTGGTGCCGCCGGCGGCTGTGCGTAAAGGCAGCTATATTGCGAAGAACGTGGTGTTAATGCCTTCTTACGTCAATATCGGCGCTTATGTCGGTGAAGGCACTATGGTCGATACATGGGCCACAGTCGGTTCTTGTGCGCAAATTGGTAAAAACGTGCATTTGTCAGGCGGTGTCGGCATAGGTGGTGTGTTAGAGCCGCTGCAGGCCAATCCAACCATCATCGAAGACAACTGCTTTATCGGTGCCCGCTCTGAAGTGGTTGAAGGCGTGATCGTTGAAGAAGGCGCTGTGTTATCGATGGGCGTTTATATCAGCCAGTCAACCCGGATTTACGACCGCGAAACAGGCGAAATCACATACGGCCGTGTGCCGGCCGGAGCTGTCGTCGTGCCTGGCTCAATTCCGTCCAAAGACGGCACCCATAGCCTGTATGCCGCTATTATCGTGAAAAAAGTCGATGCGCAAACCCGTGCAAAAGTCGGGATTAATGCGTTGCTGCGTAGTATTGATTAATCAGGTCAATCGACAGAGCCCTGCAGACTGCGGGGCTTTTTTTTTGCCCGCAATAACACCTGGTTTGTAGCAGACCCCGCAACTCCGTTTTGATACCTGCGGCATATCAGCACCTTTCGTTTTTCGCTGGAACTGCATAAAAAAAGCCCGCTGAGGGAGGGACAGCGGGCTTTGATCATGTCAGTTTCCGAGATAAAGGCTTAGAACCGGCCTTCAATACCTACACGAACATAACGTGGCGTCTGCCAAGTGTAAGCTGCGTTGTACCAAGGGTTAAATGTCCCCGCAGAACGACGTGCTTCATAATGTTCGTTGCTTGAAGTTATTTCCTGAATATTCAGGATGTTGTAAACGTTGATAGAAGCTCTTAAATCAACACCTGATACGGTGAAATCATAAGTTGCCGACACATCGACGTTAAAGTTCCAAGGCGTACGACCTGCAGTACCACGTGGTACTTTAGAGAAGATACGCTCAGCCGGATCACACTTACCATTACCGTTGGTATCATTACAGCCGGTAACCAGGTAGAAAGTATCACCGTAGCTGCCATACAGTTTCGGATCGCTGCTTGGGTAACCTTGACCAAACATACTCAGTGGACGGCCACTACTCAGCGTTGAGTTCATGCCTAATGTCAGTTTGTCGGTTACATCGTAGCTACCGAAGAACTTAAACACATGACGACGGTCGTTGGCCTGATAGCCATCAGCACCATCCATCACAGCCGGGAAGTCAAAGTCCTGAGTGATACCAGCATCAGCCTGGTTGATATCAGATTTCACTGCACCTTCAAAGTTACCAGTACTGCGCGACCAAGTGTAAATGAAGTCCCAACGCAGCGCTTCATTGCGATATGCCAATTGAGTTTGCAGAGACACATAGTCATTGTCTGCTTCAGGTAACGCCATATCCGCAGCAGAATAAGTTGTCAATGAACCTGGATCAGGTACATTGTCATCATCTGCGTCAGAGTACCAGCTGCCTGATTTACCTGGGTTCACCAGAGTACAGAAATGTTGGTTCGCGACCGGACCACAGAAGTCATCCAGGGCTGCGCCAACAAAACGGTAAGTACCGCGCACTGAC
>CBFGPY010000554.1:0-2716 GCA_965650755.1 uncultured Chromatiaceae bacterium
ATGCAGAAAAAACACTGTGCGGAGCCGCTGAAAGTCTATTCACACATCGACCCTTATCTGGGTGGCCCCGAGAGGATTAAAAACACCAATGGGGCCGGCGACGGGGCTTTAGCGGCGATTTTGCATGATATTGCCGCCAATCATTTCCACCGCCACGCACTGCCGCTATCAAGCAAACATGAACAAAGCTGCCTGGCTTATTCGTCCTTTGCGCAAATCTGTAAATACGCCAACCGTGTCAGTTACGCCATTTTGAATCAAAGCGCGCCACGTTTATCCCGCGGTTTGCCGGAAAAAGAAGACAGTCTGGAAGAGGCATACTGGGAACGCTGAGTTACCTGTTTTTGTTTTCGCCACAGGCAAGACTGCTAACCGCACCTTGCCCTGTGTTGGCCGCATGCTTCTGTACACAGAAGCCGGCATCTTTATACTTGGCGGATTTTTCGGCGCTTTGGCGCCGGAGCCCGATTGCCTTGTTCATGGATGCTACATGTCTGTTTTAAATTCTCCATTATTCTGTTCTCTGTTGCTGCTTGCCGGTGGTTTTGCCACTGCACAGGCCGCTGAGCCGTTGTCTATTCCACGTGTCACACCAGCTATTGTTGTGGACGCTGAGCTTGATGAGCCACAGTGGCAACAAGCGCGTGAAATGCCCATTCTCTACAACACCTGGCCGGCGGAAAACACGCCGGCGCCGGTCAAAACCATGGCGCGGGTGATGGAAGATGGTGAGTTTCTTTACATCAGTTTTGTGGCCGAAGATCCGGAACCAAGCCAAATCCGCGCCTTTTATCGTGACCGCGACAAAATGTGGGATGACGACAGCATCGGTATCAAACTCGACACCTATCACGACAGCAAACTGGTTTATCAGTTTTTCGTCAACGCTCTGGGTGTGCAGGGTGATGCTATTGAAAATGAGATCACCAAAACCGAAAGTGACGCCTGGGATGGCATCTGGCAAAGCGCAGGTAAAATCACCGCGACTGGTTATCAGATTGAAGTGGCTATTCCGCTGCGGCTACTGAACTTTAACGACCGGCTGGATATTCAGCGTTGGAAGCTGGAATTACTGCGGTTTTATCCGCGGGATGTGCGGCATCGTTTATCCAGCAATAAAATTGAACGGGAAGATCCATGCTGGATTTGCCAGATGCAGACTGTCGAAGGATTTCGCGGTGCGCAGCAAGGCAATCATTTTACCTTAGTGCCGTCTTTGGTGATGGGCGTGGAACAGCAACGTGATGTCACGCCAGCAGGCAACAGCGACTGGAAAAGTGACCGCAACATCGAACCCAGCCTTGATCTGAAATGGGGTATTACGCCGGATATCAGCCTGAATGCCACGTTAAATCCGGATTTCTCCCAGATTGAAGCCGATGAAGCACAAGTGTCGATGAATGACACTTTTGCGCTGTTTTTCGACGAAAAACGGCCATTTTTCCTCGATAATGCCGACTATTTCAGCTCGCCGCTGGATTTGGTGTACACCCGCAATGTGTCATCACCCGATGCCGGGCTGAAGCTGACCGGTCGCGTTGATCAGCAGTCTTTTGCCGTGTTCGCTGCCAATGACAAAGACACGACTTTTATTATCCCCGGCAATATCAGCTCGGATTTGGGTTATATCAATGCCAAAAGTGATAATGCCGTGCTGCGTTATCGCTACGATTTTACGCCAAAGCTGTCGCTCGGCTGGATCAGCACGTTGCGTAGCAGTGAGGACTATCACAACTATGTGCATGGCCTTGATCTGAAATATCAGGCGACAGCGCAGGATAAAGTAGTGGCGCAACTGCTGCACAGCGACAGTGCTTACCCACAGCAGTTGGCCGCGCAGTTTGATGGCGAAGCCAGGTTACGTCTTGGTGATGACCTGTCCGGTGTTGGTCAGTTTCTTGCCTATGAACATGAAAGCCGCAGTTTCGCCTGGTACAGTCGTTATCTGGGCTACAGCGACGGTTTCCGTGCGGATATGGGATACATGCCACAAACCGACTGGAATAAACAGGTGCATGGCGCTTCTTATCAATGGTTTTCGGACACCAATTGGTGGAACAATATCGAACTGCGCGGCGACTGGGATATCAGCCATAGCCAGGCCGGTGAGCTGCTGGAAAAAGAAGCCGAAGCCGAGTTGATTGTGCACGGTCCGCTGCAGTCAGAGCTGTCGCTGATGCTGACCGAGCGCGACCGGGTCGGCAGCCGGCTGGATGGCAGCCGGTTAGTGGTTGATGCTAATAGCCAACTCTTTACCGAGCATACCATTGGCACTTATGCGCTGGTGCAGCCCTGGTCCGGCGTTTATATCGAAGTTGAATCAGAGATTGGTGACAAACTGGATTTTCGTAACAACCGCTTAGGCGATGGCCTGGAAATTGCGCCGGAGATCCGCTGGAACGCCAATATGCATGCGCAGGTGGCGCTGCGTCATACTTACCGCACGCTGGATGCGGATGATGCTGAAGTGTTTACGGCCAACCTGACGGACTTACGCCTCAGTTACCAGTTTTCAGTACGCAGCTTTGTCCGGCTGGCACTGATTTATTCGGACATCCGGCAGAATCCGGCGAATAATCTCGGGCCTGTGACTGAACAGTCAGAGGATTTGGGTATGCAGCTGTTGTACAGCTACAAACTGAATCCACAGACGCTGTTTTTCGCCGGCTACAGCGACCACGCCTACAGCGACGACGATATTCAGCAACTGACTCGC
>CBFGPY010000555.1:0-2708 GCA_965650755.1 uncultured Chromatiaceae bacterium
CTGCTGGCGGTCACAGCGCCTTTTATTGCCCATATCTTTTCAACTGAACCTGCAGTCGAGCGGCTGATTTGCTGGTTTATCTGGATTTTGCCTTTGGGTTATGGTCTGCAGGGTATTGTGATCCTGACCAATTCCTCACTCAACGCCTTACATCTGCCAATGCGGGCACTGGCACTTAGCATAGTGCGGCTCTTTGTATTTTATGTGCCGCTGGCTTGGCTGGGCGGCAAGCTATTTGGCGTGCTCGGCGTTTATGGCGGAGCGCTGACGGCCAATCTGTTTATTGCGCTTATCGCTTATTTATGGTTTCAACGAAGTCTGAACGGCTTACAGCAAGGAGACGGTGTCAGTGTCAAAGCAGTTTGAATTACATGCGCCTTATCAGCCAGGTGGCGACCAGCCCACGGCGATAGCCCAGCTGGTTGATGGTCTTGAGTCCGGATTGGCGCATCAGACGTTATTGGGCGTCACCGGCTCCGGCAAAACTTTTACCATGGCCAATATCATCGCCAAAGTCGACCGGCCAACATTAATCATGGCGCACAACAAAACGCTGGCGGCGCAGTTATATGGCGAGATGAAAGAGTTTTTCCCCAATAACGCTGTCGAATATTTTGTGTCTTATTACGACTATTACCAGCCCGAAGCTTATGTGCCGGCCAGTGATACTTTTATCGAAAAAGATGCTTCGATTAACGAACACATCGAACAGATGCGGCTGTCGGCGACTAAAGCGCTGATGGAGCGGCGTGATGTGGTGATCATTGCATCCGTTTCAGCGATTTACGGCTTGGGCGACCCCGAATCTTATATGAAAATGCTGCTGCACCTGCGCGTCGGCGATACGGTGGATCAGCGGTTTATCCTGCGCCGGCTGGCGGAACTGCAGTATCAGCGCAATGACATGGCGTTTGAACGGGCGACTTACCGCGTGCGCGGTGACGTCATCGACATTTATCCGGCCGAATCCGACGAGCTGGCGGTGCGCGTGGAACTGTTTGATGAAGAAATTGAACGCATCAGCCTGTTTGATCCGTTGACTGGCGCTATTGACCGTATCGTGGCGCGCTACACCATTTATCCAAAAACGCACTATGTCACGCCACGTGAAAAAATCCTCGAAGCGGTAGACAAAATCAAAGTCGAGCTGGCGGCAAGACGTGCCCAGCTGTTGGCAGAAAATAAACTGATTGAAGAGCAGCGCATTGGC
Organism: uncultured Chromatiaceae bacterium; assembly: GCA_965650755.1. Classification (GTDB taxonomy): domain Bacteria; phylum Pseudomonadota; class Gammaproteobacteria; order Enterobacterales; family Alteromonadaceae; genus Pararheinheimera. The sequence goes on from CBFGPY010000555.1 coordinate 1,211, forward strand.
CAGCGCACCTTGTTTGATTTGGAAATGATGGTGGAGCTGGGGTATTGCTCCGGCATCGAAAACTACTCGCGGTATTTGTCCGGCCGCGCTGAAGGTGAACCGCCGCCGACTTTACTGGATTATTTCCCGGCCGACGGTCTGATGTTTATCGATGAGTCGCATGTCACCATTTCACAAATCGGCGCCATGTTTCGTGGCGACCGTTCGCGTAAAGAAAATCTGGTTAACTACGGCTTTCGCCTGCCGTCGGCACTGGACAACAGACCGCTGAAGTTTGAAGAATTTGAAGCAATAGCGCCGCAGCGGATTTATGTCTCGGCGACGCCGGCGGCTTATGAACTGGAAAAATCCGGCACTGATATCGCCGAGCAGGTGGTGCGACCCACCGGTTTGATCGACCCGGTGATCGAGATCAGGCCGGTTGGTACTCAGGTCGATGATTTATTGTCTGAAGCCATCCGCTGTGCCGGCCTGAATGAGCGGGTGCTGGTCACCACGCTGACGAAAAAAATGGCCGAGGATTTAACCGATTATCTTGCCAATCACAATATCAAAGTACGGTATCTGCACTCGGATGTGGATACGGTAGAGCGGGTTGAGATCATCCGCGACTTGCGCCTCGGTGTATTTGATGTGTTGGTCGGGATTAACTTGTTGCGGGAAGGCCTGGATATTCCGGAAGTGTCGCTGGTCGCTATTCTGGATGCTGATAAAGAAGGCTTTTTGCGCTCCGAGCGCTCGCTGATCCAGACCATTGGCCGGGCGGCGCGAAACGTCAACGGCAAAGCAATTTTATATGCTGACCGCATCACCGGTTCGATGCAGCGCGCGATTGACGAAACCGACCGCCGCCGCGCCAAGCAGGTGGCCTATAACGAAGCGCACGGCATTACACCGACTCAGATTAAGAAAAAAGTCGGCGATGTGATGGACTTAGGCCAGGATGCCGCCGAGCTGCCGAAAGTGGCGGAGCACGCCAAACTGATTAAAGGCAAAACGCCTTATCAGGTGCAGGCGGAGATCAAAAAATTGGAAGCGCAGATGCTGCAGCACGCGAAAAATCTGGAGTTTGAGCAGGCAGCTATGCTGCGTGATCAGGTTCACGCATTAAAGGCTGCATTGTTGGAGATTTAAGCAGTTATCTTTGTAACAAAATATGTATTTCGCGCATTTTGGCTAGGTTGAAAAATGCGCGACTATTCCCATCTAATTGATAATTAAAAGATAAAATTAAATAAATGAACGGGAATCATATTTCGGTTCATTTTCGCGTTCAGATTCAATTAAGTTTCAAAATCATAAAGTGCCCCCGACTTGTTTAACTGCCGGAGGGCATTGTATGAAATCTCGTGTTATTCCTTTTGTTGTTTCCGTTTTAGCCTCAACCATCGCAGTCGGCGCGCAAGCGCAAAGTTTCCAGTTCCAGACTGATGCTGATTACAACAGCGCAGACGTAGGCCCGGCCGACGTGAACGGCATGCAAATTCGCCAGCAATAT
>CBFGPY010000556.1:0-2705 GCA_965650755.1 uncultured Chromatiaceae bacterium
CTTTGCGGTTAACATGCAGCCATTTGTCGGAAAACGGGACTTCAGGTCGCCAGAAACGGCTTTGCAAATAAGAACCAGGGCCTATGCCCCGGATGGCCAGCAACACACTCATTTCCAGCAGCTGGCGCCACTTCGGTAACTGCGGTTCTTTCAGCTGGTCCAGTGCCTGCCAGCAGCGACGAATATCATGGAGAACTTTTGTCAAAACAGATCCTTGTGAGAACGACACAGCAAACCGCGATATTAACTGATGTGAAGGAACTTGAACAGGCTGCCGGCGCCAGCACAACTGCGGGTCGCAGCGATAAAAATGCCGTTTAAACTTAATCATCGGCGCTGCGGTCAATACAGCTATCGCTGTGGCATAATAGCGCCGCATTCAAGCATCGGAGATAAGGATGACAAGGCTATTACTGAATATCGGACAGCTGCTTTGTGGGCTGACTATGTTGTCCGGGCTGACAATGTTGTCCGGTTGTGGTGGCAGTGGTGGTAGCGCTGCGACGCCGGCACCAACCCCGGTGGTGACGAACAAAACAGTGCAGCTGACCATCAATGGCACCGGCGCTGTGCGCCTCAGTGACGGCCAGACATGCCAGCAAAGCTGTACCTTAACGGTCAGCAGCACCAGTCTTGAATTGACGCCGCAGGCTGCAGAAGCCAGTCAGTTCGACAGCTGGCAACAGGATTGCACCGGAACCGGCAGCTGCCGGCTGGATTTGAGCACTGTGACAGCAGCCAAAGTTGTGGCGAGCTTTGTCCCGCGTAATGTCGATATCCGGCTGAACTCGCAACCCGGTGGCAGTATCGATTACAGCGCCGGTACTATTCGTGGTTCTTGCAGCGACAGCTGTACTGCGACATTCCCTTATGGCACCACAGTTTTATTACAAGCTAAATCAACAACCTATGCCGATTTTACCGGCTGGCAGAATGTCTGTAGCGCTACTGCGACTGCGCCAAGCTGTGAATTTGTGGCCCGGGAGTCGATTAATCTGACCGCGAAGTTTGTCAGCCGCCAGGTGGAGCTACGCATCGTTGTCAGTGGCCAGGGCGAGGTTAATAGTACAGCGCTCACTGCGCCGTGCCGCGGCGATTGCAGTGTCAAAGTCATTGCCGGCAGCACCGTTGAACTTAATGCCGTGCCGGATGCCGGCCAAAGTTTCAGTGGGTTCGGTGCGCCTTGCGGCACTGCAACGCCGTGTAAGCTGACGATGGATGCGAATAAAACCGTCAGTGCCGGATTTGTCGCTGATAAAACATCTGACGGCGCTAACTATATCGTGGTCAGTAATCCAACCGAACAAGCTATTACTAATCTGCCACTGCAGTTTGCCCGGCCTTTTGTCGAGGGCGAAATCACCCAGTTACCGCAGCTGAAACTGGGTGACCAGTTGTTGCCGACTCAGGCTGATGTGAAACAACGTCATGCCGACGGCAGCGTGCGCCACGCCATTATCAGCGTGGTGGTACCGCAAATCCCGGCAAGTGGCAGCGTGCGGCTACAGTTTGTCAATCAGGCTGTGTTGCCGGCGCAGACCGGCCTGAGCGCGCAACAAATGCTCAGCGACGACTTTGATTTTGATGCGCAAATTCAGGCAACTTTTAGCGGTAATCAGGTACAGACCCGCTCAGCCCGCGACATGTTAAGTCAGGGCAAATTCAGTTATTGGGCGCAGGGGCCTGTGGCCACTACAGTGTTAATTGCCGACCACAGTGTCGAGCGCAGCGCTGATTTTGGCAGCGACGCGCATCGCTCCGTGCGACCGTTGTTTTACGCCACCTTTTGGCCTGCTATTAAAAAAGTACAAGTGCGTTTTATTGGTGAAATCACCAATACGCAGGCCTTGCAGGACCAAAGTTACGACCTGACGTTAACCGGCGGCTGGAAGAATCCGCAGCAGCTTTACCAACAAACTGCTGTGCCACATCAGGCGATGACCCGCTGGACCCGGCAATTCTGGCTCGGCACACAGGTTCCGGTTGTGTCGCTGAATCATCAGGTGGGTTATCTGGTACGCACCAAACTGATTCCGAATTTTGATACCAGCCGGAAAATTCCGGAATCAACCATCAGTGCCCGGCATAAATCCTGGCTGACCGCAGACAATAGCCTTTATGGCGGCGGGCAGTGGCAAAAAGCCATGGCGACCGCCGGTGGTCGTCAGGAAATTGGTATCTATCCGTCATGGACAGTGCGCTGGTTATTCAGCGGCGACTGGCGCTTAACTGAGATAGCGCTGCGTCAGGCCGAAATGAGCGGTGGCTGGCCTTATCACGTGCGTGAAGGCGACCCGGAGCGGACTTTTGATGAAGCCAAAACGGTTTCCGGGCTTGGCCGTATCTTATCGATTAATCAGGGTGGCCGGCCGACGGCCTGGCTGACTCGGATAGACTGGCACGAAATTGTCGCCAAAGACAAAATTATCCCGGTGGCGCCGCTTAGCACAACGCGCTGGAACCCTGATGTGGCGCATCATCCGGACATGAGTTCAGCGCAATATCTGCTGACCGGTGATTATTATTTCCTCGAGCAAAGCTGGTTCTCCGCCGCTTATACGACGATGGACAACAATGCCACGGCGAAAAGCAGTACGCTCGGACGAGGCCCGACCGGCAGTGAAGGGGCGTTATACGCTGATGAATCGCGAGCGCAGGGCTGGGCGCTCAGAACCCGCGTGCATACTGCGTCTGTCACCCCGGAT
>CBFGPY010000557.1:0-2702 GCA_965650755.1 uncultured Chromatiaceae bacterium
AGCGCCGCCGCTGCACCTGTTACCAGCCGGATCTCAGGACACACCGGCAAGCCCCAGCCTTTTAACTGCTGCAACCGGGCATAGTGGCTTTTGCTGTCCAATAACACGTTTGGATCTGTCACAGCACCAACTGCATAGGCATAAAAACTTAATGGGCGGCTGGCAGTGATGCGCGGATCGAGCTGACGTAAACTGCCGGCAGCGGCATTACGCGGATTGGCAAATACCTTGTCGCCGCTCGCTCTGGCTTTGGCGTTCATCGTCTCAAAACCGGCCAGTGGCATGAAGACCTCACCACGCACTTCCAGTACTGGCGGATACTCACCCTGTAACTTCAGCGGAATAGCCCGGATGGTTTTAATGTTGCTGGTAATGTCTTCGCCGGTAAAACCATCGCCACGTGTCGCCGCCTGCACCAGCAAACCATTTTCATAGCGGATACTGACGGCCAGGCCATCGAGTTTGGGTTCAGCGCAAAAACTGAATTCAATTTGTTGGTCGAGCCGGTCGGCCATGCGCTGATAAAACGCCTGAAAATCGGCCGCTTCAAAAGCGTTGTCCAATGACAACATCGGAATTTGATGGCTGACCTGACCAAATTTGTCTAAAGGCGCCGCCCCTACCCGCTGTGTTGGCGAATCAGCGGTGACAAGCTCAGGATGCTGTGCTTCAAGTGTCTGCAACTCGCGATACAAAGCGTCATAATCCGCATCCGGAATGCTGGGGTTATCAAGCACATAATATTGGTAACTATGCTGGTGCAGCGTTTGACGTAAGTTTTCAATGCGGGTTTGCAGATCGGACATCGGGCCAGGCTCAGTGGTCAATAATAGATAGGCTATAGCATGGGGATTTGTCCGGCACCTTGCAAGGTCCAGCCATCGAAGAACCGGCCGGTGCAGTGTTGTCTGGCGAAAAAACAGCCCCGCTGCAATCCGGGGCTGTTTGATGTGGACCTTAGATCAGAACACGGCCCGTACGCTAATCGCATAACGCCGGTCGGTAATAAAACTCAGCGCCTGAGTCCGCTCACCGGCCTGGTTCATCTGATACTCGGTTTTAGTTTCGGTATTGAGCAAATTACTGCCCTCAATGCCGACCTTCCAGTTGTCGTTGATGCTGTAGTAGAAGCTTGCATCCAGCATGCCGGATGCTTTGGCATAGGCCGGTACGTATTCTTCCGACTCGCGCAGCGTCAGCAGGTATTCTGAACGCCAGGTGTAAGCCAAGCGGAAAGAAATATCCTCAAGTTCGTACATCCCAACGATATTCAGGTTTTGGTCTGAATAACCTTGTAGCGGTAAGCCACTGAATACGCGGAAGGTATTGCGGTTATCGTCAACGCGGCTGCCGTCTTCCTTAAAGCCAAGTGTACCTTTGGAGATTTCGTTCGGATCTTCAAGGCCACTCTGGTCAATATAGGTGTAGTTAAACTGCAAACCTAAACCACGCCACAAACCCGGTAACATATCGTAGAACTGTGAATACGACAGTTCAGCACCACGGATAGTGCCAGAGCCGGTATTGGCGGGGCCATAAGCCGAGACGTCGTATTTCACGCCTTTGTAGGTGACGTCCAAATCAAACTGGCGGTTACGGATAATGTTATCGAGCTTTTTATGGAACAGACCCAGATTGATAAAACCGGCTTTGGCGAAATACCATTCAGTGGTTAAATCCAGGTTGATTGACTCTTCCGGCTCCAGATACGGGTTACCGGCCAGCGCTGTCACTTCGATATCATCAAGCCCGACCACCGGGTTATTGGTTTCATCCTGATCCTGCCCCGGTGTTTTTAACCGACGCGTATAGTCTAAATCCAGCAAACTGATGTTGCGTGCATCAACCAGGCTTGGATAAAACAGACCTGTAGATGCACCAAACCGCATCACTAAATCGTCTTTCAGTTCAAAACTCAGGTTCAGGCTTGGTAACACAGTGCTGTAATCGGTGCCGTCGACCGTACTTAACTGCGATTCACCGGACGCCAGGTCGTAATACTGCTTATATTCCGGCTTCTGCATCACGGTGTTCAGCGAAGTGCCGGCATTGCCGCGTTTGGCCGTGGTTGGCTGGACAAAAGCGCCAGTGGATTCCAGCTGATAATTGACAAACCGCAGGCCCAGGTTGCCTTTGACCGGGATATCGCGCTCCGGCAGTTCAAAGTCACCACGCAGGTAAAATTCGGTGCGTTGTTCGTTCGATTTGCTGATGTTGTGGGCGGCAAATGGCCCTTCAACCCGGTTCGGCTTGTCGGTATACGGCACATAGGTCCCGGTACAGACGCCGTTATTGGCTTTACTCAGCGTGGCATTGTGCCAGCCCTCTTTACAGCCCTGACGCAGTGACGCCGCATAGTTTTTCACCAGATCCATTTTCGGGAACAGGAAATTATTCACGCCACCAATCAGCACCTGACCATTGTAGTAGTCGGAAAAATCTACCCGTTCGAATAAACCTGGCTGATTCACTGCAGCCGCAGCATTGCGGTCTGCCATATCCCAGGGGGTACCAATTGCCGACCAGCCCTCATAGGCGGTGTCACGCACGGTCAGCTCTTTATCTGAGTAATAACCGCCAAACTTCAGGCTGGAGAATACGCCATCGAGCTCGTAAGTAGCATCAAACTGGAAGCTGTCGGCTTTGGCAGTATTGTGTTCCTCCTGCTCCATACCACTGCCTAAAAACAGGTTGGGTACCGG
>CBFGPY010000558.1:0-2696 GCA_965650755.1 uncultured Chromatiaceae bacterium
TTTTTTTGCTTGCATGACCGGCAGCTTTGCGCGACAGTGGTTAAAATTAAGTTGCTGTTTGTGTTTGCTAGTCAGTGAAATCAAGGAGTTAAGATGACCGGAATTATTCTGCTGGTATTGCTTGGCGTATTAGTCTTTGTGGTGATTGGCGTGTACAACCGCCTGGTGGCGTTGAAAAACCGCTGGCAAAACGCCTTTGCCCAAATCGAAGTGCAACTGAAACGCCGTTACGACCTTATTCCCAATCTGGTGGAAACCGCCAAAGGTTATATGGCGCATGAACGCGAAACTTTAGAGGCGGTGATTGCAGCGCGTAACAGCGCAGTGTCTGGCTTAGCCGCCGCAGCAGCAGCGCCGACCGATGGCGCTGCAGTGCAGGCACTGGCCGGGGCCGAAAACGCGGTGCAGCAGGCGATGAGCCGCTTCAGCGTGGTGATGGAAGCCTACCCGGATTTAAAAGCCAACCAGAATATGCTGCAACTGAGCGAAGAGCTCAGCAGCACCGAAAACCGTGTCGCCTTTGCCCGTCAGGCCTTTAATGACGCGGTGATGGACTACAACAGCTACAAACAAAGCTTCCCGGCCGTGGTCTTCGCCGGTAGTTTTGGCCATGCCAAAGACGCCACATTGCTGGAGTTTGCTGACAGTGCTGCCATTCAGGCTGCCCCAGTGATCAAGTTCTGAGTAAATCCTGGTGGCGATGAACTTTTTTGAGGCGCAGCAGCAAGCCCGCAGCCGTACAAGGCTGCTGGTGTTGTTGTTCTCGCTGGCCGTCCTGTTATTGGTGGCGTTGACGGACTTCGTGGTGCTGATTGCTTTGGCATTTCTGCAGGCGGATCAGGTTGACGCAAATGCTACGCCACAGTTTCCCTGGGGTTATCTGCTGGTGACCAGCGCCGCTGTCGTCAGCGTGATTGGCATCGTGGTGTTATTCCGGCTGGCGCAGCTGAAAAAAGGCGGCAAAGTGGTGGCCGAAGCGCTGGGCGGCCGGCGACTGAAAAGCGACGAAACCGACCCCAAAGTGCGGGTCCTGCAAAATGTGGTCAGTGAAATGGCCATCGCCGCCGGTGTACCGGCACCGCCGCTGTATGTACTTCCCGATCAGAGCATCAACGCTTTTGCCGCCGGTTTTTCGCCAGCCGATGCGGTGATTGGTGTGACCGAAGGCACATTAAATCTGCTCAGTCGCGACGAATTACAAGGCGTCATCGCGCATGAATTCAGCCATATCCTCAACGGCGACATGCGGCTGAATTTGCGCCTGCTGGCGCTTCTACATGGCATTTTATTTATCAGTGAAGCCGGTCAGCAACTGCTGCAGGTACGAAGTAGTGGCCGTGACCGTAACGGCGGCATTCTGGTGGTGTTTGGCGTCGGTCTTAGTTTTATCATCATCGGCTACATTGGCGTGTTATTCGGCCAGCTGATTAAAGCGGCAGTGAGCCGGCAACGGGAATTTCTGGCCGACGCCAGCGCTGTGCAGTTCACCCGTAATCCGGCCGGCATTGGCGGTGCGTTAAAACGCATCGCTGCGCTGCAGCAAGGCGGGCGGGTCAAACATCCGCAGGCCAGTGAAATGAGCCATTTGTTTTTCGCCGACGCCTTGTCGCGCTGGCAAATGGGCTTTATCGGCGGTTGGTTTGCTACGCATCCGCCGCTGACCGAACGGATTAAACGGATAGAACCACACTGGATTGGCGGTTTGCCGGATGCGGCCACTGCTGCGACGCCGGCTGGTGCTGCCGTTGAAACACCGGTCTCTAAACCACTGGAACAGCGGATGGCGGTGTTACAGGCCGCGCTGCTGGCAGGTCAGACTATTTCAGGACAGACTGCGGCGCAGGCCAATACCGCTGCTGCTTTGGCCGGCACGCCAGACCAACTGCTGGCGAATGATTTTGCCATGCAGCGCCAGCAGCTGCAGGCTGAATTCGACCAGTTACCGGCCACAGTACGCCACGCCAGTCAACACGAATTACCGGCGCAGGCGCTACTGTGTTGTTGCCTGATGCGCGAGCAGGATTTACCGCGACAGCTGAAGTTAGTACAGGGGCTGGGGATGCCGGGTTTACTCAGTGAAGTTGACCGGTTATTTGACCAGATACAGCCGCTGCAGGCGCTGACCCGGCTGACGTTATTGCAGCAGCTGGTGCCGACTTTAAAACAACTTAGCCAAAGGAGGTTTACCCACTTACAGCAGCTGTGCCGCGCGCTGATTGACCTCGACGGCCATTGCGATACGTTTGAAGCACTGGTCTGGTTATGGCTTGATCATGTCATCGAGGCAGAATTCGAACCTGCCGCCCAAACCAAAGCGCGGCATGGCCGGCTGACGCAAGTGTTGCCGGCATTGTTGCCACTACTGCATTGGGTCAGTCAGCAGAGTGCTGATGAGGCCGCACAGCAACAAAGCTGGCAGGCCGGTTTACAGGTGCTTGGGTTGGATGCTGCCACTACTGCGCAGCCACAGGTGCAATCGCTGGGTGCCCTGAAACTACTACCATTGGTCAACAGCACGCCTGCGCTGAAACAACAAATCTGGTTGTCCTTACGCGCCGCAGTCGCCGCCGATGGTAAGCTTCTGCTCGACGAACTGCTGGTGCTGCAAGGCGTGGCGTTATTACTGGAGATCCCAATTGACAGCGCCCCGGCCGCGAGTGGGTTTTAATTCCGCCGGGTAACCCTGATCGTACGGC
>CBFGPY010000559.1:0-2692 GCA_965650755.1 uncultured Chromatiaceae bacterium
GAAGTACTTGGAGAGTAGTACAGCGAAATCGGGAATTAGAGAAGCCAATAGTTTGCCTCCTCTGGCCGTCACACGGCGGCTGAGCACACCCGAAGCTCCGCGAGGGTGCAGACTCCCACGAAGCCGCGGGGTTGAAGCTTTATAATCTCCAAAGCAGACAGTTTGGCTGCGCTGGCTGTCACACAGCGACGGAACAATCCCGAGCTCCGCGAGGCATAGGAAGGCTCCCAATAAAGCCATCTGCACCTCATCATGAAACAAAAGTGCTCAATGGTCACGACGCCTGAAAATAGCCTTTAAAGTCATGGAGAATAGCCTGCATACATGTTCACCTGGGCCAGAATTAACCCACCAAATTCCATCATTAGAAATAAAAACAAAGCCATTTCCCTGCACAAAAGTCTGATAGCTAATTCAGTAATTGCCCTTTAGACTCGTTGTAATTCCACCAGTTTGTTGCAGATCAAATGTTAAAGTCCCGCATGCGTGATACTGTAAAAAATCAACATCATCGGGTTAAGGGTACGAATTTGCCGAAACAACGCGAATTAGAATGGAGTAATCTGCTGAAATCCGGCAACCGCATTTTTATTGGCTCTAACGCAGCAGTACCGAACGCATTGATTGATGACCTGATTACTAATGCAAATCAACTGCATGATATTGAAGTTGTCCATATCCAGACCATTTCTGATGAAAAGTGGGTTGAACCTCAGTACAAAGACCTGTTTAAAGTAAACACCTTATTTATCGCCGGTCAGAAAATCAGGGCGGCAGTCGCTGAGGGGCGTGCAGATTATACGCCGTGTTTTTTGTCGGAAATACCAACGCTCTTCAGCTCAAATATACTGCCACTCGATGCTGCTTTAGTCATGCTGAGCCCACCAGATGAGTATGGCTATTGTTCACTCGGTGTATCGGTTGATGTTGTGTCTGCTGCTATCAGAAATGCTAAAAAGGTCATAGCGCAATTTAACCCATTGATGCCGCGGACCAGCGGTCACGCTTATGTCCACATCAGTAAAATTGACGCCTGGCTTGAGCAGTCGCAACTATTGCCTGAAGTTCCGCCAGTCGGCTTTGAACAAAGAATTGAGCGAATCGGGCAGTACGTTTCAATGCTGATTGAAGATGGTGCGACGGTTCAAATTGGTACCGGAAAGATCCCTGAAGCGGTGCTGCAATATTTGGGCAATCATAAGAATCTTGGGATCCACAGCGAATTAATCAGTGATGGCATTATTGATTTGATGAAAAAGGGCGTCATCAATAACAGTCAAAAAACCTTTCACCCCGGCAAAACGGTTACCAGCTTCGCAGTTGGAACACAGCAACTATATGATTTTGTGAATCAAAACCCACATGTCGAATTCTATCCCAGTGAGTATGTGAATTCGCCGACTAATATTGCCCGCAACGATAATATGGTGTCGATCAACAGCGCGCTAGAAGTGGACTTAACCGGTCAGGTAGTGTCGGATTCGCTGGGCTATCAGTTTTATAGTGGTATTGGCGGACAAGTTGACTTCAGCCGTGGCGCGTCCATGAGTAAAGGCGGTAAGCCAATAATTGCCCTGCCATCAACAGCTAAAAATGGCACAGTATCCCGCATTGTCCCCACAATCTCAGAAGGCAGTGGTGTGGTCACGTCGCGGGGGCATGTGCATTACGTGGTTACTGAATATGGCGTTGCATCCTTGCGGGGGAAAAGTATTCGCGAGCGTGCACTGGAACTGATTCGTGTCGCTCATCCTAAGTTTCGTCCAGCGCTGCTCGACGAGGTGCGTAAACATTATTGGGTGCCCAATTACCAGGTGGTGCGCCCAATGGATGTGCCTGAACTTGGCGACGTCGGTTTGAAAATTCTACATATTGGCGGCGAGTCTTTTGACCTGCGCCCGCTAAATCCGGCCGATGAGCGTCGTCTGCAGGAATTCTTTTACTCTCACACCAAAGAAACCTTGTTATTACGATACAACCATCACCCCAAACAACTCAGCAGAGAAAAATCCTGTTCTTTGGTCAGTGTTGATCAGTCCCGTGACCTTGCTTTGTGTATTGTCCGCCAACATGGCTCAGTGCTGGAAATTCAGGCGGTCGGCCGCTATTACCTGATAGAGCACAACAATAGTTGTGAAGTTGCATTTGTCACCCGGGAGCGCCATCAGGGCAAAGGCATGGCGACAATTCTGCTGCAGGAGATGATTAACATTGCCCGGATCCGCGGTATTGCGACTATGGTCGCCTATGTCCGCGCAGAAAATAAGCCTATGCTGACCGTGTTTGAACGAGCTGGCTTTCGCCGAGTTCGTAGCGAGGAACCAGATGAGGTGAATCTGCAGTTGCAGCTGCACGCTGATCCAACTGCAAAACCAATGGAACAGTAAAATTATGTCACTGGTTATTTTTAGTCATCCGGCCTGCAACAAACATAATCTGGGTGCAGATCACCCTGAACAGCCTGGGCGTTTACACGCCATTTTTGATCAGCTACTAAGCTCTGGCCTTGATTATGCCGTCAGTCATCAGACCGCAACCCTTGCAACAGACGACCAATTAGCCCTGGCCCATGATAAGGCTTACATTCGGCATGTCATCGACAAAAGCCCGGAGCAGGGTTCGGTATGGCTCGATGACGACACTGCAATAATGAACCGTTCGCTCGAGGCTGCGCGATTTGCCGCTGGTGCCG
>CBFGPY010000560.1:0-2692 GCA_965650755.1 uncultured Chromatiaceae bacterium
GTTGATATTCTTGGCTATGCCGGCAGACACCTGCTTTTCAAGCGCTTGCTGCGCTTCGGTGTCATCATCAAGCTGATACTGAATAAATTTAAGCATAACGTCTCTGCCAAAAAAGAAAGATCAGCAAGGCACGGGCGGCCTCCGCTGCTGAGAGTGAATTGTATAATGCGCCCGAAGGTTTTGATCCGGCAAACAATTTTTATGCCAGCCTGTCACGGCAAAATGCTGACGCTAGCAGTTACCGGCGAGTCTCGATTGGAAGATCGCCAGTGCATTGGCCACCGCATCATCCATATTAAAGTACTTGTACTCAGCGAGACGCCCCAGCACCACTAATTGCGGGTACTCCGCGGCCAAAGCCTGATATTGCTGGTAACGCTGCTGGTTTTCACTGGTAAACACCGGATAATATGGGATATTTTTCGCCGGGTCGTTTTTGTCGTAATCCTGAGGATATTCAAGCACTATCGTTGTGCCAGCACCAGTGTCACCCAAAATATGCTTAAATTCGGTGATACGGGTCAGGTCAGGCGCCAGTGGATAGTTCACCGTAGTCGCCGTTTGATAGTACGGATATTCGTAGCTTTGAAAGACAAACTGCAACGAACGGTATGGTAAATCACCACACTGATAAGCAAACAACTGGTCGAGCATGCCGGTATAAATCACAGTGCCCGGAAAAATCTCGCCGTCAAAACTAACTTTGCCATCAGCCAGCGTTAGACGGGTTAATGCATCAACACCAGTCTTGGTATCTATATTCGGGTGCGCCAGCATAGCGCCAATCATTTGACTATAACCGCCAACCGGCATCGCCTGATAAGTGTCATGGAAATAGCGGTCATCGCGGCTCAGCACCACTGGCACCCGGGATAATACAGCCGGATCTATTTGCTCAGCACTGATGCCCCACTGGCGCATAGTGTATTGCACGAAAATATTGTCGTAGATCCAATCAGCTAACTGCTGCAACGCTGCAACACCGGATTGACGTAATTCGAGGATCGGTACCCTGGCACCGGCACCATAGCGTTCCACTAATTGTAGTTCCAGCAATTTAGCCTGCTCTGGCTGGTATAGCCGGTATAAGGAATTGAGATTAAACGGCAGTGGGATTTGTAAATCACCGATTTTTGCCAGCACTTTGTGTTCATATGGCTGCCATGTCGTGAAACGGCTCAGATAGTCCCAGACCGGTTTTTTATTAGTATGAAACAGATGCGGCCCGTATTTGTGGATCAGACAGCCAAACTGGTCGCGTTCATCAAAACAATTGCCGGCCAGATGTGGTCGTTGGTCCAAAACTAACACCCGCCAGTTCAGCCGGGTTGCCATTTGTTCAGCCATCACAGCTCCGGACAAACCGGCGCCAACAACTATCGCATCATACTGCATGCTCACCCCACAAGATTTGCCGGACATCTTTTGGATTTGTCCGTAACTCAAACGCCTGCTGATGCCGGCCATCGAACCATAATGGTTGCTTTGCTGAACGTTCTATCATTTGCAAGAACAAATCATCTTCTTGATTTTTCAAGAAAAACAACGCAGCTGCAAAATACTGATGGTTCACACCCAGTTGAATAACATCTGAACTCACGCCAAAACGCTCACCGAGCCGGCAGGCACTGACCAATTCTTCAGTGACTTGTACTCGCCGGGCGGCACTTTGCTGTGTCATCGCACAAAAACTGTTTGGGTGCACCCGATAACGGCCAAATACTTGCGGCAACAGGTCAACAGTGCCCTGTAAAAAACCTGCATTCATAATATGCCAGGGGTAATCACAAATGATTTTGCTGCCATGGTCTAATGCCTGTAGCAGTGAATCATGGCGGCGGAACATGATACTGCTGGCCTGTAGAAAAGTACCGTAGCGGATCAAATGGCTGATATCGGCTTTTTGCGGAATATAAACAGCATTATAAAACTCTTTGGAATACCACTTGAGCCGGGCACCAGTCACAGTATCGAACATATCTGATTCGTGATAGCTGATAGCGCAACCGGGATTTGCATCCAGATAGTCCACCTGTGCCTGCAATTTTCCGGGCAGTGCAACGTCGTCGCCATCCAGGTAAGCAATATAGTCACCGCGGGCAGCCCGCAGCAGGTTTGCCATACTGCCGATCAGCCCTGTGTTGCTAGTATTATCCAGCACTTTTAACTGAGGGAACGCCGGTTCAAGATAACGGATCACATCGCGGGTATTGTCTGGCGAGCAGTCATTACACACTAATACTTCAAAATCAAAGGTCGTTTTCTGCGCCAAAACGCTGAGTAAGCATTCTTGGATGTAGGCGGCAAATTTAAAGGCAGGAATAATGACACTGAGTTTCACGCGTTACCTCGGCATTGAAATACGCTAAGCATGCCCTCAGCACGCAACCAGCTACAGCATAAGTGGTCAATTGAAATGCGACAAGATGACGTCAAAAATTACCATAGCTATCAATAGCTTTTCGACCGTTCTGCAGATTAATCAAAGCGCCACCAACTCGCTGTCGCTCGTCGGCAACCTGCTGTTGCCGTGCCTGTACCCATGCCAGTTCGGCTTCCAGTACTGCTTTGTCCGCTTCTGTTGCATGAGCACAAAACGCTTCTAATTCCCGTTGATACTGAGCCCATGAATCAGCGAACTCAGTGAGGTCATAGTCTTCGATGGTCAACAGCATTTCAATCACCGCTTTAC
>CBFGPY010000561.1:0-2690 GCA_965650755.1 uncultured Chromatiaceae bacterium
ACGCCAGTGCCAGCCCGTAAGCCACACCTTTGGCAATCATCACCAGGAAATTAGTCACAGCGGTTTTATCTGAACTGAGGAATGCTTCAGCATAGCATTGAAGCAGTCAAATCTGCAGCAGAAAAAACGTTACTGATCATGAAATTGGATACTGCTAACGAGGATTACCACTTTGACATAACGCGAACTGTGAGTAAAAAAAGGCCGGGTTGCCCCGGCCTGTTTCTGTGGAACATTTAGCGGATTAAAGTATAAAAAACTGTGTTATCCCGCTGAATTTGCAGTGCTATTACACCTTGTGCCTGCTCCAGAATCGCTCTGAGCTGGGTGATATTTTCAACCCGGGTCCGGCCAACTCCGATAATGACGTCGTTTTTACTAAGGCCAAGGCGGGCTGCCGGTGAACCATCAGCGACATCACTAATCACCACACCCGGTTCACCATCTGCGGTTTTACCATTGGCAAAATTGGCGCCAGCCAGCATTTGATGCAAGTTCTCTGCGGTCACAGAGGCCTGGTCGGCGGCAGTCAGTTTGACGTCCAGCGTCAATTGTTTATCTTCACGCAGAATGCCCAGTTTGACTGATTTGCCGACGCCCAGTGTGCCCACTTTGGCGCGCAATTCAGACATACTCTGAATCGCTTTACCGTTAATGCTGACAATCGCATCACCGGCTTTCACACCGGATTTTTCTGCGCCAGATCCCGCTGTCACCTGACGAACAAAAACCCCTTTGTTGGTTTTGACGTTCATATTTTTGGCAAGGTCAGCATTGAGGTCGTATCCTTCAATCCCAAGCACCCCGCGTTTGACTTCGCCAAATTCGATGATCTGATTTACCAGATTTTTCATCATCGTTGAGGGGATGGCAAAGCCGATGCCGATATTGCCACCATTAGGCCCCAAGATGGCGGTGTTAATACCGATCAGTTCACCTTTTAAGTTCACCAGCGCACCACCGGAGTTGCCACTGTTGATGGCCGCGTCGGTCTGGATGAAATCTTCATATTTTTCAATGTCGAGGCCACCACGGCCCAGCGCACTGACAATACCAGAAGTAACGGTCTGACCTAAGCCAAACGGGTTACCAATGGCCACAGTGAAATCGCCGACCCGCAGCGTGTCAGAGTCCGAAACGGTAATGGCGGTCAGATTGTCGGCTTTGATTTGTAACAGCGCGATATCGCTGTCCGGGTCTTCACCGATTTTTTTTGCATCAAAAGTCCGGCCATCTTTTAAGGTGACCTGAATTTCGTCGGCCTGATTAATGACGTGGGAGTTGGTAACGACATAACCTTTAGCGGCATCGATAATAACGCCTGAACCCAAACCACGGAACGGCTGTGAACGGCGCATTTCGCCTTGGCCAAAAAATTGCTGGAATGCGTCCGGTACACGCTGTCGCACTTCGCGGTTGCCGGCGACATTGATATTCACAACTGCCGGAGTGACTTTGTCCAGCATGGGTGCCAGACTCGGCATTTCGGTGCCGGCTTCAGCACCGAAGAAAGGCAATTTGGCGGCTGCAGGGGTAGGTTGAGCTAACAAAAAGGCAGCAAGAATGCTTGCGGTGACAACGGATAACTTCATTTTCATAACGCACTTGTCTCCATCGGATAACTGCCAGTGAAGACCAGTGCGTTTTTAAAAAGTTTCAGCTACCAGAATTTTTTTCTGATGGAAATGTTTTCATCAAGCCGCTGGAATGACCCGCATAATCAAGTGGTTGCTGAGAATGTGACACTTGTTTGCGGCGGCGTTCGTCAATTTGTCCCAAAGATTTACGGATATGCTCTGCAGTGTCGGTAGACAGATAATTCAGATTGGTGGCCCGTTGTACCGGTGCTTTATCGACCAAAGTCATTTTGGTGCTGGCCATATGGCGGACTATTTGTTCGTAATTATCCTGCAACTGGCTCATCAGCCGTTGTGTGGTTTCCAGATGGTCAGACACTTCTGTGCGATAGTTTTGTAACTGCGTTTTGCTCTCTTCAAGTTCAACCTGCAGTTTGTTCTGATTAAATTGCCGGATACTGAATAATCGCGCAGCGACAGCACCGATCACTAATCCGGCAACCAACCAAAGGATAGAAGACATCAACATAACAACTCCTGGAACTACGATTTACTGCCAAGTGTAACCGATCTTCTTATCGGTAGTGGTAAGGCATGTTACTATAAGCGCTAACTTTTTCCGGCCCGAACCTGCGCCCGCATTGCATTGTATGATGACGCCACAGCAAAAATATCAACTTGATTTACAACGCCCTGATTTTCAGTTTGATGCTGCTCAGCAGCACGCCGTGGAACAATTGCAACGGTTGTATGACGACTTTGTCAGTCGCCCGACGCAGAAAACCTCATTATTCAGTAAGTTATTTAATAAAAAGACTGAATCAACACCATTGCGTGGCCTTTATTTCTGGGGCGGCGTTGGTCGTGGTAAAACCTATCTGGTGGATACTTTTTATGAATGTTTGCCAACGGAGCGCAAACTGCGTGTGCATTTCCACCGTTTTATGCACAAAGTGCATGACGAGTTAAAAGCCCTGGCCGGTGCCGCAGATCCGCTGGAAAAGGTCGCCGACCACTTTAAACGCGACTATGACATCATCTGTTTTGATGAGTTTTTTGTCTCGGATATCACCGATGCGATGATACTGGGGACTTTGATGCAGGCGCTGTTTG
>CBFGPY010000562.1:0-2688 GCA_965650755.1 uncultured Chromatiaceae bacterium
AGGGGTGGCACCACCGGCATAAAAGCGCAGAAAGAAATTATCGGTTTGGTTTTGGTTGCCGTCATAGGCTCCCCACCATTTGATGCTGTTCACAGTAGCTGCACTGTCGAGCATAAAGTTGGTGCCGGCTTCGAAATAGGTATAACCCTGATCGGCATAATACCCGCCGGACAAATTTGACGCACCACCGTTGTAGACCAAAGCGGCCTGTGATTGGCTGGCAAAAACAGCTGAGAACAATAAAGCGGCGATCGACAGAGTTTTAGCTTTCATTGGTACTACCTCAAGTTTGCATCATTGCTGATAGAGGAATTGCATAGGATAGGCCAACTTTTTAAGTTTATGATATCAAACAATATTAATTAATTCTGATATGCGACGAATTTAAGTTAGTAAAAAAATCTGACACTACTTGTAAAGGTGTTTGGGGGTGAATGCGACGAATTTTCGTGGTCAGAAGATTGCCCCAGCGCGCCGCCCTGGGGCAAAACCCAATTTAGAGAAACATACCGCCGGACGCTTCGATTCTTTGCGCTGTGATCCAGCTGGCATCGTCGCTTAACAACAACCGCATCACTGCGCCAATGTCATCCGGCTGCCCAACACGGCCAAGCGCAGTGTTACTGGCCAGATACTGATTAATTGCCTGATTGTCCCGCACTGCGCCGCCACCAAAATCGGTTTCGATGGCGCCGGGCGCCAGCACATTTACCCGAATACCACGCGGTGCCAGCTCTTTTGCCAGATACAAAGTCATAGTTTCGACCGCGCCTTTCATCATCGCATAAGCGCTGTAACCCGGGATGGCAAAGCGGGTCAGGCCAGTCGACAGCTGCAGAATACGGGCGTTGTCGGACAGTAGCGGTAAAAGCTGCTGGGTCAGGAAATAGGGGCCTTTGACATGGATATTTAGCAGCTGATCAAACTGCGCCATGCTGGTTTCAGCAAAAGGTGTATGGATGCCGATGCCGGCATTATGGATCAGCGCGTCAAGCGTCCGGCCGTTCCAGCGACTTTGCAGCGTGTCGCTCAGGCGATGAATAAAGTCGGGCAGCGTATCCGGCGCCGCCAAATCCAGTTGTAGTGCCACAGCACGTTGGCCCAATTCCCGGGCTTGTTCGGCCACTTGCTCGGCTTCCAGCGCATTGTGTTGATAAGTCAGAATCAAATCAAAGCCGGCCTGTGCCAGTTTTAACGCGCCATTTTTACCCAGACCACGGCTTGCGCCGGTGATTAATACGATTTTATTGCTCATCTGTTGCTCCTCGAAGTTGGTATTAGGGTTGGCTGAATTGCCACCGACCACTGCAGTGTATTGCTAAGCAAATTGCCAATAAATATGCTAAAAATGCTTAAACTGTTCGCTAATTGAGGATAATCAGCATGCAAGACGAACTGCTGGCCTATCGGGTTTTTGCCCGTATTGCTGAACTGAAAAGTTTTCATCGGGCGGCTGAGAGCCTCGGCTTGTCCAATACCTATGTGTCGACCCTGCTGCGCCAGTTGGAAAGCCAGCTCGGCAGCCGGTTGCTGGCACGTACCACCCGGACTGTGCAGCTGACCAGTGATGGCCAGTTGTTTTATCCGCGTTGTGTCGAGTTACTGGCCGAACTGGATGAGCTGAACCAGCTGTTTGTGCCGCAAAGAGGCGAACTCAGTGGCAAGTTGCGTATCGATATGCCCACAGGCATCGCCCGCTCAGTAGTCCTGCCGGCATTACCTGCAGCATTAGCAGGACACCCACAGCTGCAACTGGATATCAGCTGTACTGATCGCAAGGTGGATTTGGTCGCCGAAGGTTTTGATTTAGTGCTGCGTATCGGCAGTATCGACAGTGAAGGGCTGGTGGCAAAGCACTTGGGGATAGCGCCTCTGGCCATCGCCGCCAGTCCCGCGTATCTGCAGCGAACGCGGACACCCACCTCAGTGGCTGAGTTGGCCGGGCATCAGCAAATCCACTATGTCCGGCATTTTGGTGCTGCAGATCCGGGGCTTGCCTATCTGCAGGACGGTATACAGCATCTGGTGGCTTTGCCCGGTGCTGTTACCGTCAATCATACCGAGAGTTATCAAATCGCCTGCATTCAGGGGCTTGGGCTGATCCAGGCTCCGCGATTCGGGCTGGCGCCACATTTTGCTGCCGGAACACTGGTTGAGTTGTTGCCGGAGCTGCCTCAGCCGGCGATGCCGGTTTGGTTGTTATACCCGCACCGGCGTCATCTGACGCCAAGATTGCACTGGGCAATCCAGTGGTTACAGAATTTAATCACGCCTTTGCTGCAGCAGCCTTGACGACAAGCCATTGACGGCACAGGCTTATATTTCCCCCTATGCTGCAGGAAACTAAAATGTCTGATCCATTTATGCAGGCGGCGATTGAACAAGCCGAGCTGGGCCTGGCTGAGGGCGGTATTCCGATAGGCTCGGTGCTGGTCATCGACGGTGTCATTGTCGGGCGCGGCCACAATCAACGGGTGCAAAAAGGCAGCTGCACTTTACATGCGGAAATGGATTGTCTGGAAAATGCCGGCCGGCTAACAGCCGCTGACTATCGCCGTGCTGTGTTGTATTCGACCTTGTCCCCTTGTGATATGTGCAGTGGTACTGTGTTGTTATACGGTATTCCCAAAGTGGTGATCGGCGAAAATCAAACGTTTCAGGGGCCGGAAGCTTATTTGCAAAGCCGCG
>CBFGPY010000563.1:0-2688 GCA_965650755.1 uncultured Chromatiaceae bacterium
AAACATCCCGAACAATATATGTGGGTACATCGCCGGTTTAAAACCAGACCAGATCCGGATGCGCCTTCACTGTATGACAGCAAAAGTGACGCATAACAGAACTGCACGATTTCAAGCTGGAATCCGGCCGACACAAGGTTTAGTATGAGCTGTCGGCACTTTACAAGGCAGTTGTGATGGGATTTTGGTTTAAACACATAGTGGCATTGGTATTTTTGTTGGGACTGGCAGCTGTGTTGCTGTTTTATCCTGACTTATTGCTACCAAAATCTGAGCCCGCCAAAGTGCAGATCAAAACTGCTGCCGCGATGGAATTCACTAATTTCTACGAACAACTGCGCTATTCACTGGATACCAGCGTCGATAAATCAAAAGAATTTATCGTAAAACTCACCGACACCAGTGACCAGCTCACCACTACGCTGGAAAGCCGCACCAATACAGTACCGGAAATGCCGGAGAATTGGAGCGGCAGTCAGGCCAACCGCAAATTTGAACCCGGCAGCAAAGTGCGTGAGCATATGATTGATTTTGCCCGGCAAGAAGACATGGAATTGTACTGGACTTTGCCACGCGACTACATAGTGAAGCATTATTTCCAGAGCGAAGGCGACTACCTCAAAACCCTGAAAGACATCGCCAAAGCAATAGCACCGGATTTTGAAAATCCGGTGCGCGCTTATTTCTGCCCGAAACAACGAGCTGCGGTGCTGACTGATAAACCCAATCTGTTCTTGGAACAAAACTGCCAGCACTTAAACGCCGAAGAGATAAAACGCTAATCTGCGGCAATAAACTGTTGCCAGGCATCACGCACCTGTTGTTCGGCTGCCGATAAATCCTCCTCCGCAGCCCCCTGCGCAGGCGCCAAGGTCTGGCGGTGACTAATCCCACGCAGCTGCTGATAGGCTTGCTGCAATTGCTGCGCCTGCGCCAGTGGCATCAGACCTGCCTCTGCCGCGGCATCCAGAATACGGATATTGTCACTGTATTGATAAAGCGCCGGATACGATGCGGCATAGCCCAATACCAGAAACTGGCTGATAAACTCCAGATCCACAATTCCGCCGGCTTTATGTTTGACCTCGGTTGAGGCCACGCCGTGGTGCTCACGCAGTTTTTGCCGCATATCGCGCACTTCGGCGCGTAAAGCTGTCAGATCACGGGATTTTCCCAGAATTTCCGCACGAATTTGCTCAAATCGCTGCGCGATCACCGGGTCGCCATAAATCAGCCGGGTGCGCACTAAGGCCTGATGTTCCCAGGTCCAGGCGTCCTGGCGCAGATAATCACCATAAGTGTCGACATGGACAGTCAACAACCCGGCATTGCCGGACGGTCTTAATCTGGTATCCACTTCATAAAGCAGCCCACTGGCGGTGCGGGTGGTACACAAATGCAAAATGCGCTGCACCAGTTTTAAATAAAACTGGCGGGAATCAATGCCACGCTCACCGCTGGTCGGCGCCAGTGAATCACACTGATGTAAAAACACCAGGTCCAGATCCGAACCATAACCAAGTTCGAGCCCACCCAGCTTGCCATAAGCCACCACGGCAAAAGCTTTAGCACTGTGCGCGTCGAGTCCGGCCGGATAACCGTATTTGTCGCTCATTTGCTGCCAGGCCAGTTCCACCACTTTTTCCACCAGCGCTTCGGCCAGCCAGGTTAAATGGTCGGATACTTTCATCAGCGGCAAAATCCCGGTGATGTCTGCCGCTGCAATCCGCAGCGTTTGCGCCTGTTTGTATTGGCGCAGGCTTTCCATCACCAGTTCCAAATCGTCTTCCGGTACCCGCAGCATCTGCTGGCGCAGACGGTCGCGATAATCAGCACTGGTCGCCACCTGATATAGCTGTTCAGGGTCAATCAGTTCATCCAGCAACATCGGATAACGTGCCAGATGCTCGGCCAGCCAGCCGCTGCGGCCACAGAGCCGCACCAGTTGCTGCAGCGCCGGTGGATTTTCAAACAACAGTTCAAGATACGCAGTGCGGGACACAATTTGTCGCAGCACACCCAGCACCCGCTCCAGCACCTGCGGCCCGGCTTGTTCCTGCGCGACCACGTGCAGCAACAGTGGCAGCAATTTAGCAAGTAATTCCCGGCCGCGCGGACCGACCTGGCGTTTCTGGTTGTCGGCTTTAAATTGCTGCAATTGCTGAATGAGTAACTCCGCTGCGGCGAAATCCAGCCAGTCCAGGTGCTCCGCCAGCTCAGCGGCACTTTGCTCACTGTCCCACAGCAAGCGACCTAACAATAATTCCTGTGGTTCCGCGTTATCTTCCTGCGCAATCACCTGACGGAACTGATGGTGGATACGCGCCATCGCCGCATTAATTTGCTGCTGCAATGCCGGCCAGTCCGCCGCTCCCATTGCCAGCACCAGTCGCTGCCGGCATAGCGTGTCAGCTGGCAGAGTTTGAGTTTGCTGATCGTCCATGCCCTGCAACCAGTGCTCAACGCGGCGCAGCAACAGGTAATCGCTGCGCAGCATCTGCTCGGCGTCAGCATCCAGTAAACCTTCCTGACACAGCGCCTGCATCGCGGCAAAAATAGATTGCTGTTGGATGGCCGGAATACGGCCGCCGCGGATCAGTTGCAGCGTCTGGATAATAAATTCGACTTCGCGGATGCCACCGGCACCGAGTTTAATATTGTCGACGCGGTTGCGGCGACGGTTTTCCT
>CBFGPY010000564.1:0-2685 GCA_965650755.1 uncultured Chromatiaceae bacterium
GAAGTACCTTGGCAAAAATAAAAGAGCCATGTACCTGCTGCAGGCTGAAACTGAACATACACCGGTCGCTGGCAGCGATATCGAACTGCAGCTGGAACAAAACTGGCGCCGCAGCGGTGTGGTGGTTAATGCGGTGAATATTCAGGGCCAACTGCAACTGCTGGCCGTATTACCGAACGATATCAGCGCAACCGACCATTTCCGGCTGGCGACAGAGCCAGATGTCGGCTTACAATTACAACCTTTACCTTATTCCATCACTCCCTGAGGTCCTCATGACTATTCAACACAATAAAGTCGTCGCCATGCACTACAGCGTCAGCGATGCCAACGGCAACGAACTCGACAGCTCCTTTGGCGCCGAACCTTTAGTGTTTATCCACGGCACCGGCTCACTGATCAGCGGTCTCGAAAAGGTGCTGACCGGTAAACAAGCCGGCGACAAGTTCACTGTCGCTATCGCTGCGGCAGATGCCTACGGCGAACGTCATGACGAACTGACTCAGGCGGTACCGCGTAATTTGTTCGAAGGCATGGAAGTTGAAGTTGGTATGCGTTTTCGCGCGGCCGGTCCGGATGGTCATGAGCAATCTGTCATCGTGCTGGATGTCACTGACGAAGAAGTGGTGGTCGACGGCAATCACCCGCTGTCTGGCATTGACCTGACGTTTGATATCGAAGTGTTGTTAGTGCGTGACGCCACCGCTGACGAGTTGGCGCATGGCCATGCACACGGTATCGATGGCCACTCAGGTCACGACCATTAATACGACCCGGCTGCCGGTTCACCGGCAGCCGCCTCTCTTCTCTGATTGCTGCCCGCCCCCGCTTGGTCTGACCAGAAAAAGCTGATATAAATCTGTTATCTATTTTTCCGGATCACACTGATGTCCGAGCCCTATCGCTACCAGCCTAAGTTAACGCCAGCGCCAACGAACTTAGTTGATAAAACCGGCCGTCTGCAACAAGGCCTGTTTGATGGCGCAGTCGCCAATTTAAATCTGCCGGCATTTCGCCTGCATTCAGTGCTGGATCATCCGGTCGGCCGGTTGCAGCAACATTTTGCCTATAAACAGTTCCAGTTTGTCTGTGTCAGTGGTCCGGGCTGGCTGCTGGCAGTGGCCATTGCTGACGTGCGTTATGTTTGCTCCGGTTTTGCGTACTTGTATCGACAGGGCAAACCCACGCGGGAATTTGCCTTACTGGCGCCGCTGGGCTTTGGCTGTCTGACCAGCGACTCGCCACAGCAGGGCGTAGCGAAAATGGGCAAAGGCACAAAGCACTGGCAAATTCAGAGTGCCGCCAGCGGCTGGACTTTGACCGTCCAGGCCCCCGGATTAGTGGCAGAAGTGCAACTTGATTTTGACCAGCAACAGCCGCTGGCTCTGGCCGCACCAACCGGTTACAACGGCTGGACTTATACCGAGAAAAACAATGCACTTCGCGTCAGCGGCAGTTTACTGTTAGATGGCCAGCCGCTGGACCTGACGAAAGCCCGTGGCGGTATCGATTTCTCCGCAGGTTTTATGCGCCGCGAAACCAGCTGGCGCTGGAGCTCCATCAATACTTTACTGGACGGGGTGCCGTTTGGCCTGAATCTGGCTTGTGGCGTCAATGAAACCGGGCTTTGTGAAAACGCATTGTGGTATGACGGCAACATTCAGCACTTAAGCCCGGCCCGCTTTGAATTTGATCGTGGTCAAACCACGCCATGGCGCATCAGCACATTATGTGGCGAAGTGGATTTGACCTTCCAAAGCGATTTCTGCCGGCAGGAAAAACTTCAGCTCGGTTTACTTGCCAGTAATTTCCGTCAGTATGTCGGGTTTTACAGTGGTACCCTGCGGTTAAACGATGGCCGGGTCCTGCAGCTGCAGCATTGTCTGGGGCTGGCAGAAGATCACTATGCCAAGTGGTAAGACGCTGCCAGAATTTATGCCCTTTGCCGGCTGACCGGCAACAACAGTTGCGGGCGACTAAACCAGAGAAAACAAGGAGTTAAAATGAATCACATCAAGCGTTTACTGGGTGCGGGTCTGGTCTTAGGCGCACTTGTCGCCTGCTCCCCCAAAGAAGTCGGTGATGTCAGCCTTGGGCTTTTTACCACCAAAGATATTAAAATCCAGACCTTTAACGACCCGGCGATCCCCGGCGTTACCTGCCATATCAGCCATGTTGAAGCGGATTTGTCATTGGCAGATCCGTCCGATATGTCGATCGCCTGCCGTCAGACCGGTGAAATTACTGCCGCGATGCTGAGCAAAATCGACAAATCCAAATCCGGTGAAGTGATTTTCACTGCATCCAAAAGCATTTTGTTTAAGCACCTGAAAATCAGGCGAATTTTTGATGCAGATAACAGAACTTTGGTGTATTTATCGTATTCAACCAAAGAGAGCGCCGGCAGTGACAAACACTCACTGACCACAGTACCGCTGTGGGGCAGTCAGGCCTGGCAGGAACTGGAAGCGCAGCAGCAGGCTGCCAAAGCGGGTAAATAAGCCTAGCTCCAGAGTTCCGCAGGCAACAAATCACCGGCAGCTGTTCAGCGATTTTTGCACAGTCATTGGCGCAAAAAAGCAACCCGCCAATTGGCGGGTTGCTTTTATCTGGAGCGGTTTAAAGCTTGCGGATATTATCCGCCGCATCACGGTCAATCAGCTTAATCAGCGGGTCGATACCAAT
>CBFGPY010000565.1:0-2683 GCA_965650755.1 uncultured Chromatiaceae bacterium
AAAAACAAGTTGCGATATTGCCGGGCGGCAATCAATGGTTTTGCCAGTAACCCGGCAGCCAATGGTAAAAAGCTCAAATCAATCAACATCAACAGTGGTAAAGGCATTGCGACCGGCGCTGCGTTCGCCAGTCGCGCCAGCAACCAACAGGCAACTAACAGGGCTAATGGTTTGCCATGCGGCGCGCGCAGCCCGGTCCAGTTTTGCATCGCAGTCAGCAAAAATCCGGCAACAACGGCACTGCCAAAACCGAACACCATTTCGTGGCTGTGCCAAAAAACTATAGGCAGTGCAGGTTTGAAAGTAACCCAACCGGCGAGAATGGCGCCCCACCAGGCAATAGCCAGAGCTGAAAAAGAGGCTGCGCCTAAAAATAACGGCCGAAACGCCAGACGCAGTAACACTGGAATTTTCTGCTCCTGAGCTAGATCTGTGATTTGCATAAAGTCCTCATACAGCGACGAGTTAATGGTCGTCAGCTAGAAAGTTGTCCGCGCGTGCTTTGGCAAGCGCTAGTTGGAATTGCTCACGTTGGTTAGCAAAAAACATCAGGATCATGCAAAGGGCCAGCACGCCATACAGCAGCATAAAGCAACCGCTGTAAATGCCCAGCAAGTCCTGAGATAAGCCAAATAGGATGGGGAGTGTGAAACCGCCGGTTGCTGCAATCGCAGATACCATGCCCGATGCAGCACCAAATCGTTGCGGGTAATAGCGATATAACAAGCTGTACACGCTGGCACGGCCTAAGCCCTGGGCGATGCCTACTACAAACAATAGTGCATTGAACAGCCAAACATTAATTTCAATGTGCAGCGCAACCTGCTTATCAATGCCGCGGATCACTAAATCTGTCGGCGGGTAACTTAAGAAAAACAAACAACACAGGCAAATCCAGAACACGCTCCAGTTGATGGTTCTGCTGCCAAATCGTTGCGCGAGGTAGCCGCCAAGCCCACGGACCATGCTGGAGGTCGCGACAAAAAACAGGGTGAAACTGAGCGCTTGTGCCATCGGTAACTGATAGGCCGTCATGTAGTAATGCGGTAACCACAGCAGTAATGCCAAAAAACAACCAAACACAAAGTAGTAATACAGTGAAAAACGCCAGAGCCGGCTGTCGGACAACAAATCTCGCCAATCTGGACGTATGGTTTCCACATCCACAGCAATAGGCTGCGGATGCAAGGTTTTTGCCTGGTTCTGCGAGTTTACCGGTGGACAGAACCAGCTGAATAAGCACAACACCAGTAAATTCAGCCAACCCAGATAAAATCCGGCGTCCAATAACAAAGCGATTTGGTCAGCAACCAGGCTGGCGACAAATAACGAGACTGCCGCGCCGGCGTTACCAATGCCGAAAATGCCCAGCACAAAACCTGCTTTTTGCGGCGCCACCAGCAGGGTCAAATAGCGGGTGCCGAGAGTAAAGCTGACACCTGAGATACCTAGCCAAAGCCCACAAAACAGATAGCCAGTAAAAGTTTCGACGTAACTGAGCAGAAAAAGTGGTGGCGTTTGCAGCAATAACAATATTTGCCAGAGTTGCTGCGGACAAATCCGGTCCGCCAGAATGCCGGCAGGAAGGCGCAATAATGCTCCTGATAGTATCGGGCTTGCTAGTAAAAGGCCTAATTCCGTGCCGCTGAGTTGCCACTGATCCTGCAATAACAAACCTGCGGCGGCATACCAAGTCCAGACAGCAAAACACCAGCCAAAAGTCATAGTTGCGGCAATCACAACAGGCCACGGCAGCTTGGTCATTTTATTTCCCAGTCTGAAAGTTGATGGTAGTAATGCTATCGCAACCGGTATCAATACGCTGTCTGAGTAAAGAGGTACTCCGCAATTGCCATCTTCAACAATACGAACAATCAACCTAACCACAAAGGAGTAGTTTCTGCTGCTTTTACCTGCATCTACCGTTGAGTGAGGTCTACCTAGTTGTAGGTATACTCAATATTAATCAATAAGATAGCAGTTAAATGCTTTGATGTCGGTCAAAGGAAATGTCCATTAGGCTACCTAAAGTAGATTGGAATTTAAAAATAACTGGCATGCCAGTGGAGGACATTATGGCGAGTACCGCCCATGGGGGCGCTGGCAAAGTTGAGTTACTGAACTTTGCTGACCCGAAGATTAAAACTTTACACTTAACCTGGTTTGCATTTTTTCTGACTTTTGTCATGTGGTTTAACCACGCGCCAATTCTGGCAGATTTAAAGCAAGCATTAAGCCTGACCGATGCACAAATCAAAGCATTATTGATTCTCAACGTCGCACTGACGATCCCGGCGCGGATTGTGGTTGGGATCTTGGTCGATAAATTCGGCCCGCGCATTATGTACAGTGTACTGCTGTTTTTATCGTCGATTTTCTGTATCGGTTTTGCTTTCGCCAACTCCTTTGAAAGCCTGGCGCTGTTCCGCTTTTTATTGGGGTTCGTCGGCGCTGGCTTTGTAATTGGCATTCGCTTAGTCAGTGAATGGTTCCCGTCTCATCAGGTAGGCACCGCCGAAGGCATCTACGGCGGTTGGGGCAATTTTGGCTCGGCTGCTGCCGCAATGACCTTGCCGACTATTGCTTTGATGTTTGGTGGTGCAGAAGGTTGGCGCTATACACTGGCCAGTGTCGGCATCTTCAGTATGGGGTACGCGTTGGTGTTTTATTATGCTGCCCGCAA
>CBFGPY010000566.1:0-2682 GCA_965650755.1 uncultured Chromatiaceae bacterium
AACACCACTTTTCTTAGTGAAAATCAGATCTGATAAAACATGCTCTTTACCATTAATTATCACTTTTATTTTTTGTATTTTTATCTCTGAAACTAGCTTAGTGGATAATAAGAAATACTCCGAATATGTTTCATATTCATCATTATTTTCTTTTTTCATAAGATTTTTTATTGGATAGTTTTTTGATATCAATTCGCCATCAATTACTCTGAGCCTTGAAAATCCACTAGCAATAAAACTGATTGATTTACCATCTACGCTTCCATGTATTACCTGTTCAGGCCAAAGCGCATTTCCATTATCAAATATTTTAAATGCTATTCCGATAGAGGTAGTTCCTTTACCTTTATTTTCCCATACAACTAGATTAACTTTAACATTTTCTAGCTCATAGACTAGTTGGTTATCAGCACCAACTTTGCCTCGACATGATTCTCTTTCGACTGTTGCGCCTTGGGCTTTCGGTTGAAAATATTCTTCAGGCATAACCATGCATGCGCTTAGCAGAAATATAAAAATGAATAGTAAATATTTCACCGAAACCTCATGAAGCCTAACATATTAATCAACGGCAAAACGCACGCTTTAAACCCTGCGCTGTGCCTTTGATCTTTTTAACATCAGTTAACACTACCGAAAAAAGCTACAGATCTCAATCTCTTTGCCTCTGCTGCACGCTTTGTGAAGAGCGAAAGCGTGCGCGGTGCCTTTGATCTAATTCAGAACATTAAATTTACATTTTGCAGTGGATTTTTCTGATGGCCAGCTGTCGGGAAAGACCGCTATTGGTATACGTGATGATGTAAATGAACTCGCAAAACGGTCGGGCAACAACGTTAGCAGACCCTCTGCGGCAGGGTGAAGGCGGGATCTCAGCAAGTCAGAAATCTGACTTGCTGCCGACTGAACGGGTTTTGCTCTGCAAAAACCTGGAACGCCGCAGAGGAGCCTACATGTCTGCGAGACCCGGTCCGCGAGACCCGGGAGTATTCACTGCGTGCGTGTGACGCCTATCGTGTGACGACCATCGTGTGTAATCGTCCGTGCCATTAGCCGCGGATTCGCACATCATTGAAGTCATTTGGGCCAACAAACAAAAAGCCCGGCAGCAGGGCCGGGCTTTGGTCTTTTCACAACAACATCAACACCTTATTTCATCGTCGGCATTGAGAACTGGTTGCCGGTGGCTGGGCCGGTTGGCCAGCGGGCTGTGATGGTTTTCATTCGGGTGTAGAAGCGCACGCCGTCCGGGCCGTGCATGTTGAGTGGGCCGAATACGCTGCGTTTCCAGCCGCCGAAGCTGTGGAATGCCATCGGCACCGGGATAGGCACGTTGATGCCGACCATACCGGCTTGTACCTGGGCGGCAAACTCGCGGGCGGCTTCGCCGCTGGCGGTGAAAATCGCCGTGCCGTTGCCGTATTCGTGCGCATTGATAAGCTGCAAACCTTCGGCAAAAGATGGTACCCGCACCACGGAAAGCACCGGGCCAAAAATCTCTTCGCGGTAAATCCGCATCTGTGGCGTCACGTGGTCAAACAGGGTAGGGCCAACAAAATAACCCTGCTGATGCCCCTCTACCAGAACCCCACGCCCATCACACAACAAAGTCGCACCTTGCTCAACGCCGCTGTCGATATAACCGCGCACGCGAGCCGCATGTTCTTTACTGACCAACGGGCCTAAATGCGGTTCCGGTTGCTCTTTGCTAAAGGGGCCAGTGCCTGGGCCGGTTTTGGTCCGGGCAATTTCCTCTGCCAACCGTGCGGTCAGCGCATCAGCCACTTCATCGCCCACACAAAGCGCCACCGATATCGCCATGCAGCGCTCGCCGGCTGAGCCGTAAGCCGCGCCCATCAAGGCACTGACCACCTGGTCTAAATCGGCGTCCGGCAGCACCAGCATATGGTTTTTCGCGCCGCCTAAGGCCTGTACGCGTTTGCCGTGGGCAGAACCAGTGGCGTAGACATATTCGGCGATAGGCGTTGAGCCGACAAAGCTGACAGCCTGCACGCGCGGGTCGGTCAGCAGCACGTCGACGGCGGTGTTATCGCCGTTCACCACGTTAAACACACCGGCCGGCAGACCGGCTTCGGTCAGAAGTTCTGCCAAACGCAGCGGCAACGACGGGTCGCGCTCAGACGGCTTTAACACAAAGGTATTGCCGCAGGCGATGGCGATCGGGAACATCCAAAGCGGCACCATGGCCGGGAAGTTAAACGGTGTGATACCGGCGCAAACACCGAGCGGCTGCATCAGGCTGAAGCTGTCGACGCCACGGCCGACGTTCATCGAATGCTCGCCTTTCAGCAAATGCGGAATACCGCAAGCAAACTCAACGACTTCGAGGCCCCGCGTCAGCTCGCCCAGTGCGTCGGAATAAACTTTGCCGTGCTCCTGGCTAATCAGTTTGGCCAGCTCGTCGCGGTGTTGTTCTAACAATGCTTTGAAGTTAAACATCACGCGGGCGCGGTTGAGCGGTGTCACCTGGCTCCAGCTGGTAAAAGCCTGCTGCGCGCTCTCGATAGCGGCTTCAGTATCGGCCACGCTGGCCAGTTTGACCTGACGAATAGCTTCGCCGGTTGCCGGGTTGTACACCGGCGCCACGCGCTCGCTTTGGCCGGCCTCTGGTTTGCCGTTGATAAAATGCAGAACAGTTTGCATAAAAACGCCTTAATAAGG
>CBFGPY010000567.1:0-2681 GCA_965650755.1 uncultured Chromatiaceae bacterium
GGCGACTTTCAAGGCCTGCGTTGGTTTTTTCGGCGGTTTTTCTATATTTGCCAGCCGGTTAGAGTTATGATTCGCCTTGTTGTATAACAGGAGTTTCTGATGCACCCCGTTCAGTCCGCACTGCGCTTACCACCTTGTTCGCTGTTGATCGCCGGTCGCTGGCAAAGCACAGCCAGCAGCTTCACAGTGACTGATCCGGCGACCGGGCAGGCATTGGCACAGGTCAGCAGCGCCGGTGTTGCCGATGCGCAGCAGGCACTTGATGCGGCAGTCGCGGCCCAGCCGCTGTGGCGGCGCAGTACTGCCACAGAGCGGGCGCGCTTGCTGATGAACTGGCATGCACTGGTCCTTGAACAACGTGAATGGCTGGCGCAATTACTGACTGCAGAGCAAGGCAAACCCCTTGCCGAAGCGCGGGCGGAAATTGACTATGCTGCCTCTTATATCAACTGGTACGCCGGTGAAGCGCTGCGCCTGGCAGGCGACTGGCAGCATCCGAGTGTCGCTGGGCGCACGCTGCTGAATATTCCGGAACCTGTGGGCGTTGTGCTGGTGCTGACGCCGTGGAATTTCCCCGCTGCGATGATCACGCGTAAATTAGGCGCGGCCCTGGCTGCCGGTTGCCCGGTGCTGGTCAAACCTTCTGAATTCACACCGCTGACCGCGCTGGCGCTGGCTGAGCTGGCGCAGCAGGCGGGGTTTCCGGCCGGTGTGATCCAATTATTGCCCAGTGCCACGCCAGATCCGGTGGCGGCTTATCTGATTGCCTCACCACAGGTGGCCAAGGTCAGTTTTACCGGCTCCACCGCAGTCGGACGTCTGCTGATGCAACAAAGTGCCGCCACGCTGAAGCGTCTGTCGCTGGAACTTGGCGGCAATGCACCGGTGCTGGTGTTTGCCGACGCTGATCTGGATGCGGCTGTCGCCGGTATTATGGCGGCAAAATTTCGTAATGCCGGCCAGACCTGTGTTTGTATCAACCGGGTACTGGTTGACGCGGGTATTGCGGCAGAGCTGGAACGCCGGTTGGCTGTGGCTGTTTTGGCGTTACGTGTCGGCGCCGGGGCGGATGCAGATACGCAGATTGGTCCGCTTATTCATCAACGGGCGGTAGACAGGGTGGATCAGCTGGTTACAGCAGCCCTCGCTGCTGGCGCGCGGCTGGTATGCCGCCACCCCACGGTTCCTGCTGCCGGCCATTTTTTCGCACCGCAGCTAGTTGCTGATGTTCGGATGGATATGACCATTTGTCAGCAGGAGATCTTTGGTCCGGTGCTCACGCTGCAGAGCTTTGAAACTGAACAGATGGCGCTGGACTTAGCGAATCAGACCGATGGTGGCCTTGCGGCTTATCTGTATGGTAGCGACGAAAAACGCAATTACCGGGTAGCCTCTGCACTTAAAGCCGGTATGGTGGGGATCAACGTCACGGCTATTTCTGATGCCCGTATTCCATTTGGCGGTGTGGGTTCGGCTGGCTTTGGCCGAGAGGGCTCTTCCTACGGCATTCACGATTATCTGCAATTAAAACATTTATGCTGGGAATTAGCTGACTGACAGCCTCAGGAGAGCGGTATGCAGTGGATGAAAACCATATTGTGGGGCGGCCTGGGTTTGCTGCTGGCATGGCCGGTGCTGGCTGTAACACCGCTGCATGATTATTTCCGCGAAAGCTGGACCACCCGCGACGGCCTGCCGCACAACACCATCAATAAGATCCAGCAAAGTGGCGACGGTTATCTGTGGCTCGCGACCTGGGAAGGCGCTGCCCGCTATGATGGCAGGAATTTTACCGTGTTTGGCCGTGATGCTGTGACCGGGCTGCCGGATGCCGGTGTACGGACTATCTTTCGTGAAAATGACGGCAGTTTATTGGTCGCCGGCGCCCGCGGCGGGATCAGCCGGGTTGGTGCGGGACGTTGGCACAGTCTGCCGCCGCTGGGCCAGCTTATTAATGATTTAGCCCGCGATCAGCAAGGTCAGCTCTGGATCGCTATCGAAGGTGGAGGCGTCGCGCGCCAAAACGCCGATGGTCAGTACCAACGTTTTGGTAGTGAGTCCGGCCTGCCGGTACGGGTCGCTTACCAGCTGCAACAAGACCATCAGGGCATCTTGTGGGTTGCGACCCAACAAGGTCTGTACCGGGTTGACCCGGCAGCAGCAGAGATCCGTTTTGAGCGGGTTGCACTGTTGCCCGAGCAGCCGGATGTTAACGTCTTTACGCTGACACTGGATCTGCATGGGCAGTTGCTGGTTGGGGCCGACAAAGGTTTGTTTCGTTTCGACGGCCGCAAGTTCAGCCTGGTTGACCCGGCGCTTGCCAACGTCGCTGTGACAGCATTGTATGTCGATCAGCAGGACCAGATCTGGATAGGCACGCTGAATCAGGGCCTGCAGCGTTTCAGTGCTCTTGGCATCGAGCAGCTGGCCGTACAGGATGGCCTGCCAAATAACCGGGTATTAAGTATTTTTCAGGACAGAGAACAGAGTATCTGGGTCGGTACCAACGCCGGGTTGTACCGGCTGCGCGAAACGCCTTTTACTAATCTGACCCAACAGCAGGGTCTGGCTGACAATTATGTCCGCACTGTGCTTGAACACTCCGATGGTAGTGTCTGGATTGGCAGTGCTGGTGGGCTTGATCGCTGGTCGGCAGGCCAGATTAGTAAAATCCAATTGAG
>CBFGPY010000568.1:0-2674 GCA_965650755.1 uncultured Chromatiaceae bacterium
AGTTATTCGCCATTGATAGCGCAGGCCTATTGCATGACGCCGGCCAAGTCCAGACGGCGTTACCGGATATCTACGGCATGTGTCTGTATCAGCCTAAAGCCGGTGAAATCTATGCCTTTGTCAATGATAAAAGCGGCCGCATCGATCAGTTCCGCTTCAGTTCTGACGGCAAGCAATGGCAAGGTCAACTGGTACGCTCATTGAAAGTCCCTTCGCAGCCGGAAGGTTGTGTGGCGGATGACCAAAACCACCGGCTGTATGTCGGGGAAGAAGATGTTGGCGTCTGGACTTTTGCCGCCGATGCAACCGCACCTGTGGCCGGACAGCTGGTGATCACAGCCAACGAAGAGCAAGGCCCGCTGGTGGCGGACGTGGAAGGCATGGCGTTATTACCGGCCGGCACTTTTTCAACACAAAACAAACCCTTGTTACTGATCTCCAGCCAGGGCAATGACAGTTACGTGTTGTACGAAGCAACGCCACCTTATGCTTTTGTGCAGCGCTTTCGCGTCGGCACGAATCCGCAGCTTGGCATCGACGGCAGCTCAGAGACCGACGGCCTGGATCTGACCGTAAAAAGTCTTGGCCCGGCGTTTCCATTTGGCGCCATCGCCATTCAGGATGGCCGCAACCGGATGCCGGAAGCAGGGCAAAACCTGAAACTGGTGCCGTTGCAGCAACTGGAAGCGGTGTTAAAGCGGTAATCGTCAACCACTGTCGTACGGCGGCGCTTTGCTTGCCGATACCTACGCGCTTATTGACACTGTAGGTATCGGCAAGCAAAGCGCCGCCGTACGTCACACGAGATCCATGTTCACACCACCAAACCCCTCACATATAACTTTTCAGTTATATCCTGCTCCGAAAAAGTATTTAAGGTTATTAACGCGCTCTGTTTTAATGCAGGC
The DNA here is from genome assembly GCA_965650755.1 of uncultured Chromatiaceae bacterium. Lineage (GTDB taxonomy): Bacteria > Pseudomonadota > Gammaproteobacteria > Enterobacterales > Alteromonadaceae > Pararheinheimera. The sequence continues at coordinate 909 of CBFGPY010000568.1, forward strand.
TCTTAGATATTAGGCATATAGATGTCTAAACGGAGATTTGCATGCAACAGACTCAACTGACCTGGTGGCAACGCTACAGCTTATGGCTGCAACAGGCGTTAATCCGCGCAGAGCTGGGCCCCTGGCAGGCAAATACAACAGCAGACCGCCACGACACCACCACCTCACCGGGGCAGCTATGAGTATTGAAGTCCAGCAACTGCAGAAAAATTTCGGCGATTTTAAAGCCGTGGATAATGTCAGCCTGTCGATTCAAAGCGGTGAACTGACTGCATTGCTGGGCCCGTCAGGCTCCGGCAAAACCACGTTGTTGCGCCTGATCGCAGGTTTAGAACAGGCCGACAGTGGCCGTATTCTGTTTAATGACGAAGACATCAGCGACCGCCATGTCAGTGAACGTGGTGTTGGTTTTGTCTTCCAGCATTACGCTTTGTTTAAGCATATGACAGTGGCGGAAAACGTCGGTTTTGGCCTCAGCGTCAAGCCAAAGAAATTCCGCCCGTCCAATGCTGACATTCAGAAAAAAGTGCAGAAACTGCTGGAACTGGTGCAGCTGGACTGGACCGCAGACCGTTATCCATCGCAGTTGTCCGGTGGTCAGCGCCAGCGTATCGCCCTGGCCCGCGCTTTAGCCGTCGAACCCAAGGTGCTGTTGTTAGACGAGCCGTTTGGTGCGCTGGACGCCAAGGTACGCGCTGAACTGCGCCGCTGGCTGCGCCGGCTGCATGACGAAATTCATGTCACCTCGGTGTTTGTCACGCACGACCAGGAAGAAGCGCTGGAAGTCGCCGACCGCATCGTGGTGATGAACAAAGGCCGCGTTGAGCAGGACGGCACACCGGAACAAGTCTACGACCATCCGGCCAATCCGTTTGTTTATGAATTCTTAGGCACGGTGAACCTGTTCCACGCCCGCGTGCGCGACGGCGACCAGCTGGTGCAACCGAGCAGCGCCGACTTACCGGCCGCCGCCGAGCAGTTAGAACAGCCGGGCCTTGCCTACGTGCGCCCGCATGAAATCGACGTGCTGCATAGCAAAGAAGACGACGCCATTGCTGCCCGTCTCGATCTCATCACAGTCGTCGGCCCTACAGTTCGGCTCGAACTGCAATCACAACAAGCTGACCAAATCATCCATGTCGAACTGGACAAAACCCGCTTTAAACAGCTGGGTTTATCCGTCGGCCAGCACACCTGGTTAAAACCACGCTACAGCCGGGTGTTTTTAGGCGAAGGGATTTGACGCCCGGCGGGCGTTTTTTGCCCTGCGGGCGGCGGTTTCTACTGTTTTTATCGTTTTTTCCTTTTCGGCGAGTCCGTCTAGCAAAGAGTTCACCTAACGGTGAGTCACTTTCTTTTGTTTCAGCAAAAGAAAGTAACCAAAGAAAAACCGACCCCGGTTACGCTCGAAAGCCCGTCTGAAAACCGCCGTCCAAGGCAGCGCAGCAACTCGCGGTGCGCTAGCGTCGCACCGCTCAAACACTCTGCGCTTTAAAACCTTGGCCAACGATTTTCAGCCGGCTCGCTCCAACGGGGAAACGGTTTTGTAGTTGGTGTCGATGAGACAAACCAAAGCAGAATGCTGCAGTAGTAGGCTTTGCTCTTAATTTTCTTTCGTTAAAAACCAAAACAACTAAGAAAACCAATCGCCCGTTGGAGCGAGCCGATGCAAATCAATAGTTTGAGGTTTTAAGCTGGGGAGTGTTTGAGCGCGGCGACGGTAGCGCCGCGCGAGTTGCCCCAGCGCCTCAAACTGTTGATTTTCA
>CBFGPY010000569.1:0-2673 GCA_965650755.1 uncultured Chromatiaceae bacterium
CACTGCACACTTGCTCCATCAAACGACGCAGCTCGTCTTCTGAAGTATCAGGCTGAATTAACGCTTGCTGCTCGTATTCGGCAAACAACATTTCATACTTGTGGCTCCAACTGGTGCCAATGCAAGGTACACCTGAGGACAAAGCACTGACGCAACCATGGAAACGGGAACAGATCACAAGTTGTGCACCGGCTATCCAAGCTTTCACTTCGAGCGCGGAATCAGGGCTGATAAGTTCTAAACTGGCATCAATTTCCAACAACTGTTTGCAGAGTTTTTCGTCCGCCTTGCCTTCGTGATTCAGCAACATTGGCCGGATGCCCCGTTCACGCATCAGTTGAATAGCAGTTTGTAGTTGCTGAAGATAAACCGTGCGCCAGGCGTTATTATTGTTGCGTGGACCTAACATTGCTGAATTTGGAATCACTAAACCATAAGGCTTTTCTGTTGGCATTGACGTTGCAGCATGCGCGTCTGGCTGCAGCAAATTGGTGAAATCGGCAAACTGGCCAATATCTGCAACAGGGGCATGCTGAACTAAATGCTGAAAACTATGTTCATCTCTGGCACATACCATCAGCGCTGCTGGTAAACCTTTCGCCAAAGCCTGCTGATCCGACTGACGTGAAAATGGTCCAAATGCTTGAGGCAATAAAACATAACCCGCTTTATGGCGTTTTAACCTGGAGATCTCTGCTGCAAGCAATTTAACATTGCGCCCTCCCCACTGGTCACCATAGGCAAAACCAGAAGCGTCCAGCACCAGATCCAAATCCGCTTCAAACACAAAACCAAACCAATGCCGTAAAAACCGGCGCAAACGTAGCGGCAGCCAATAACTCAGTGAATTACAATCAAAACCACGAAACCGCAACGACACTTTCTGCAAAGCGCTAACGGCTGCGCGCGCCAGAAATGGCGAGTTTTGATTCGGCGCTAAGGCAATATGCACCGCAGGGTACTTCTGGCGTAATTGCGCCAGACAGGCCTCCAGCATCAGCAAAGCACCTTTGTTGACGAACTGAACACCACGAATTTCGATTAACATGAAGACTCTTTTTTATCCGCTGACTTATGCGCTGAATTGTCTACTGACCTGGACCGAAACGGCACCAAAAGTTGGCCGACGGTTTTCTTCGCTGAATAGGCAATGCCACCTGTTGGGTCCGCATAGCCGATGGCAATCAACATCACAGGGCGCTGCCAAGGCTGTAATTTTAAATAAGCATCCATTTTACGTTCCAGTACTTCCACATCCGGCCAATTGATTGGGCAACTTGCCAAGCCCAGGGTATCGAGGGCTAACATTAACTGCATACTAACCAAAGCACCATCGATATATATGACATGGCGGTCACGCTCAGCCGGGTATGCACTTAAATCCCCCAGTACCACCAGCAAGGTTGGAATTTGCTGGGCAAAGCCGGTCGTGCCCATAGCAAAACCTGCCACAGTTGCAGCGTCCGCCCCTTCTAACTGGATAAACTGAAACGGCTGACGATTACAAGCTGAAGGCGCTAGCGCAGCAGCCTGTACGGCTTGTTCCAACAATGGCTGTGGCACAGCGTCTGGTAAAAACCAGCGTACTGAGCGTCGGCGTTGCATTAGCCGAAATAAATCATCAAATTGAAGCCGCTGCGGTGCTAATTGTGCATAACAATAAGGAACTGACTGAGGAAGTTCTGCGCTCATCAGTTGCTGATCTGTACTCTGGTGCACTGACATAAACTGGGCTCTGGCTTTGTCTATCAGCGTTGTAGGTGCAACAACTGCAAAATATTCAACAAGCACCGACGTTGCCCATTTTAATTCAGAATATTCAATTGACTGATACACAGCTACATATTCTGCCACTGTCTCAGTAATATAATCTTCGGCAAACACAGCTCTACGCGGCCGCATGATCAGGCCTTTTTCCAAACGATGAATATTCCTGCGCAATAAAATACTACTGTCACGACCCGCACTTAGTTGTCGTTGGTAAGCCAACCGACCTTGCAGGATCGCAAATTGTTCCCGCCGAAATGCGCTTGAAATGAGTGTATAAAACAAAGTTGACAGCAGAGGAGACCAGCCAAACAACCGTGAAAACTGAATTTTAATCAGATATAAAGTTCGCTTGATGAAGTTCTTTTGCTGTAATGAAAATAAGGCAATGAAGAGACGACGCATACTTTCTTTTCCTATCACAGCAATCGGGAGCGCTTGCTGCTTACCGCGGCAAAAACCAGAAACTACGAATGATTGCTTGTTAAACTTGCTGTATGACCGCAGTATTACACGATCTGAGCTGCACTGGTTTGGAAACAGATTATGGTAAAAAAAATGAAAAAAAAAGCTCAACAATTACTGTGTTGAGCTTACAAATGAAATTGAATCTGTTCCACCACAATCATATCTAATTCGGCGCTAAATAGCAGCTAAAATTTACTTTTTTTTGAGCATTAAAGTGAATCAATAATGCTATATACCCATGTTCTAATTCTAAGATTTAAAAACTCTAGAAATCTTCAACAACTAAGTTTTGCCGATGTCAATCCACGGTTCCTTTTCTCTACAATAGTGAAATCACAAGACAAATCATCGGCTCAAAAACAGCATACACATTAAACAGGACAACCAATTCACGATCAGTATTTAACAAAAAAAAAAGCGAACCCTGAGGTTCGCTTT
>CBFGPY010000570.1:0-2672 GCA_965650755.1 uncultured Chromatiaceae bacterium
GAAGTCTTACCGTGACTTACCGCTGCGGATGGCAGAATTTGGTTGCTGTCACCGCAACGAGCCATCAGGTGGTCTGCATGGTCTGATGCGCGTACGTGGTTTTACCCAGGACGACGCGCACATTTTCTGTACTGAAGAGCAAATTCAGGCGGAAGTGTCGAGCTGTATCAAAATGATTTTTGATGTGTACAGCACTTTTGGTTTTAAAGAAGTTGCAGTCAAACTGTCAACCCGGCCAGAAAAACGCATCGGTTCAGATGAAATGTGGCACAAAGCCGAACAGGCACTGGCCGAAGCGTTGGAAGCCAATGGCATTGCTTTTGACCTGCAGCCAGGCGAAGGCGCGTTCTACGGTCCGAAAATCGAATTCACCTTGCATGACTGCTTAGGCCGCGCCTGGCAGTGTGGCACAGTGCAGCTCGATTTTGCCTTACCGGGTCGTTTGGGCGCGAGCTACGTTGCAGAAGGCAACGACCGGCAGGTGCCTGTGATGATCCACCGCGCAGTGCTGGGTTCGCTGGAACGTTTTATCGGTATTCTGATTGAAGAATATGCCGGTTTCTTCCCGGCCTGGTTAGCGCCTACTCAGGTTGTGGTGATGAATATCACTGACAATCAGGCGGATTATGCTAAAGAATTGGTAAAAACTTTCAAATCTCACGGTATTAGAGCAACTTCTGACTTGAGAAATGAGAAGATTGGCTTTAAAATCCGCGAGCATACGCTTGCCCGCGTTCCGTACCTGGTTGTAGTCGGTGACAAAGAAGTCGAATCCGGCGATCTGGCACTGCGGACGCGCAAAGGCGAAGACCTTGGCAAAATGACTGTCGCAGCATTTGTTGACAAATTAACGACAGAAATAAACAGCCGGGTCTGACCGATTTCAATCTCTGGAGGAACGTACCATTAAAGTAGGAAAGAAACCTTTAGCAACGAACAGACCGAATCGTATTAACGAAGAAATCAACGTACGTGAAGTACGACTGATTGGTCTGGAAGGTGAACAATTAGGTATTGTCAGTACCGCTGAAGCCCTCCGTTTGGCTGATGAAGGTGGTTGTGATCTGGTAGAAATCAGTCCAACAGCTGAACCGCCTGTTTGTAAGTTAATGGACTACGGTAAGTTCCTGTTTGAAAAAGGCAAAGACCTTAAAGAACAGAAGAAAAAGCAAAAACAGATCCAGATCAAGGAAATCAAATTCCGGCCTGGAACTGATGAAGGCGATTACCAGGTAAAACTACGCAACCTGCGTCGCTTCATTGAAGAGGGTGACAAAGCTAAAGTAACGCTTCGCTATCGCGGTCGTGAAATGGCGCATTTGGACATCGGTATTGAAGTCCTCAACCGGATTAAAAATGACATGGCAGATATCGCTATCTGTGAGTCATTCCCAAGTCGTGTTGAAGGTCGTCAGATGATCATGATGCTGGCCCCAAATAAGAAGTAATAAGTGCAATCAAGTGAATCCGTGCTCCGCTGCGGTAACGCAGTGGCGGTGCGGTTTTCCGCCTTATTATTCGTTGTAACTACACAATTGCGAGTGAGTTCACTATGCCAAAGATGAAAAACAACAAAGGCGCTGCAAAGCGCTTTAAGAAAACCGCTTCTGGTGGTTTTAAACGTAAGCAATCACATCTTCGCCACATCCTGACGAAGAAGTCTTCTAAGCGTAAGCGCCATCTGGGCCCGAAAACTTTAGTTGCTAAAGTTGACGTCGCTTCAGTAGTTCGTTGCCTGCCATACGCATAATTTTAGGAGACTGACATGCCAAGAGTAAAACGTGGTGTGACCGCACGTGCGCGTCATAAGAAGGTATTAAACCAGGCTAAAGGTTACTACGGTGCCCGTAGCCGTGTTTATCGTGTAGCTTTCCAAGCAGTTATCAAAGCCGGCCAATACGCTTACCGTGACCGTCGTCAACGTAAACGTCAATTCCGTCAACTGTGGATCGCGCGTATCAACGCTGCTTCACGTCAAAACGGTTTATCTTACAGCCGTTTCATCGATGGTCTGAAAAGAGCGTCTGTTGAAATCGACCGTAAAATCCTGGCTGATATCGCAGTATTCGACAAAGGCGCATTTGCTGCCTTAGTTGCTAAAGCGAAACAAGCACTGTCTGCTTAATCTTGATTAAGTAGTTGAAAAGGCAGCTCCGGCTGCCTTTTTTGTTGCCGCAATATTGTGCCGCGGTTTTTCCCGGTTGAATTGCCAAAGCGCAGACGCGGGGTAATAAAAAAGACGCCGCAGCGTCTTTTTTAATCTTGATTAGACAGAGTAAAGCACCCCGATTAGTTTACCGCTGGCTGAAATTCCATAATCACTTTGTTGTCTTTAAACAATTGCAGCTTTTGCTGATTCACTTCAATCCGATCTGCCGTTTGCAGTTGTTTGGTGAATTGCTGTTCATAGAAATTTGCATCGTTACAGAACTTGCGGGTACTGACAATTGGCATCACCTTGAGCTGATTGTCTTTTTGCGAATAACCGGCATTAAAGTTATTGCAACCAGAAAACCCATAGACGCGGTTGTTATCGTCAAACATCACCCGGATATTTAATTTCTGCGGCACACTGATTTGTGACACTGTCTGTAAACGCCAGACCAGATTTTGTACTTTGGCTGTCGCAGCTTTTTCCGGGCAGGTGGCACCCGGCCAGAACTGATCGAATT
>CBFGPY010000571.1:0-2665 GCA_965650755.1 uncultured Chromatiaceae bacterium
AATGTATTGTCTTTGACAATATGATGATGGTAAATCGCCGCTAAGGCATGAAAACCAATCAGCGCGTACCCGGCATCTGCCACTAATTCATGTAAGTCTTCAAAGCTGCCGGCGAGTTCCTCATTCGGCGCGATCAGTGCCGGCAATTCCAGACCCCAGAATGGGATCACTTTGCCTTCGGCAGATAAAATTAACCAACCCAGCACAGGCAGACCAATCAGCATGGCGTAAAGCGCCAGGTGCACCAACGCCGCCAGTTTGTGTTGCCAGACCGGCGGTTGTGGCTCAATCGCCGGATATGGCTGACGGCTACGGAACCAAATACGGGCGACCGTCAACAATAAGACGCTAAGGCCCAGCATATAGTGCACTGTTTTCATCAGCTCCCGTTCCGGGCTGCCACGCTCAAAACTACTGCGAAACTCCATCGTGACGTACACAGCAATGATCAGCAAAAAAGTTAACCAATGCAGTGCAATGGTTGGTAAAGAATAACGGGAATTACTCATAGATCCGCTCCGTAAAAGTGAAAAACAATTCCAGCATGCGCCAGTTAATTCACACTGACTTTGCGTTGGCGCAAAGCTGACTGAAAATGCAATCTGAAAATGCTACCTGATAAGACTGAAGGCTTTCTGAAGTCCGCTACCAACGACCAAAATACTGGTCAATCAGCAGCATCAGGTGATGATTTAACTCTTCGACCAGGGTGTCGGCGTCGGTCTGATAACTGCTGCATAAACGCTCCGCCTGAGCCTCACTCAACAGCCGGCCTCCCAGCGAAAACTGCAACTCCGGCAACGATTTATCAAAACGTGGCGTTAACACCCATTGCATAAATACCGGGGCATGGCTACTGACCAGCGGCTGGGCAAACTGACAAAATTCAGTAATATATTGCGCACCGTCTGGTCCCAGACAGCCTGGTTCCAGCCGGTAAATCGCTTCAACAACTGTTTTTTGCGTCATGCCCTTTCCTTATGTCACAGGGTTACTGCTGCTTAATTGTGGCAATAAACTGGTTCGAATCGGCAATAGCCAGGTTCATATCCTGCACCAGCCGGTCGACATCCTGCTGTAACACAGAAAATTCACCGGAGATAGCGCCCACCGCTTTCGCATTCAGATTATGTTTTAAATACAATACATTATCCTGCAATACCCGCAACACCGGCGGCATTTTACTCTCAGCACGACGCATCACTTTAACCAGCGCGTCAAACTGACGTTTGGTATCCAGCAGTTTTTGTTTGCTCTCGGCGCGCAGTTTTTTGTTCTGATATTGTTTTAACTCATCGTCCCATTCATTGAACAGATCAAAAGCTACCAGCTCGACTTTGTTGATGCGGGCACTCACTTCAGCCGCCGCCTTTTTGCTGTCTTCATATTGGCTGTTCAGTGCTTCATAACGGCCTTGTAAATCACCGCCATGAAACCCTATCAGCTGTGATAACTGGTCCAGCGCATCTTTAAATTCCTGCTGGCCTTCGATTTGCGCGTCCCGCGCTTCTTCCACCCGGTCAACCAGAATGTCGCGTTTGTGAATGCCGACCTTTTCCATCGCTGCATAATATGCTGTAGAACAACCGCTTAATGCCAGCAGCCCCGCCAGCAAAACCACTTTTTTTAACATTTACTCTTCCTCAGCGCCGCCATTGACCAGTTCAGCAATAGCAGCCAGTTTTTGCATCGTCAGCGCGTTTAAAGTTTTCTTCGGGTACTGACCTTTGTGATTACGCTCACCGGCACAAAGCCCGGTCAGCAGCTCCAACGCTTCATCCACAGTGCGCACGGTGTAAATATGGAACTGACCGGCCGCTACCGCCGAAATCACCTCCTGATGCAACACCAAATGCAATAAGTTGCTGGCCGGGATCACCACGCCCTGTTTACCGGTCAGGCCACGTGACTGACACAGCTTAAAAAAGCCTTCGATTTTTTCATTGACACCGCCAATCGCCTGCACCTGGCCATGCTGGTTGATAGAGCCTGTGATGGCCAGATCCTGCCGTAGCGGCACACCGCAGATGGCAGAAATCAGCGCCAGCACTTCGGCCAGGGAAGCACTGTCACCGTCGATCAGGCCATAAGACTGCTCCATCGCGATATTGGCCGACAGCGTCAGCGGGAATTGCTGGGCATACTTAGCGCCAAGGTAACCGGTCAGCAGCATCACGCCTTTGGAATGAATGGCTTTGCCGAGTTCGACTTCACGCTCAATATCGGTCACACCGCTGGAACCCGGATAAACAGTGGCGCTGATGCGCGCCGGCGTACCAAAAGCGGTATCGCCAATTTCCAGTACGGTCAGGCCATTGATTTTGCCGATGGCCCAGCCGTCTGAATCAATCAAAATCTGGCCTTCCTGAATATCTTCCAGGAAAGATTCGCTGATGCGGCCGGTGCGGTATTGTTTGCCAGCTAAAGCCTGCTGTACATGAGCACCACTAAGTTCGGTATCGCCGGCCTGATTGGCATAAAAACAGGCTTCACGTACCAGCTCCAGCACGTCGGCAAAACGGGCTGACAATTTCTTCTGATGTTCGGCCTGGCGGAAGCTGAACAACAACAGCTGCTTTAAACCACAGACAGTCAAAGGGCCGGCTTCGAGTTGCTGGATTTGGTCCTGTAACTGCAAAGACATGTATTTGATGGTCTGGTCGTT
>CBFGPY010000572.1:0-2653 GCA_965650755.1 uncultured Chromatiaceae bacterium
CCAGCTTTGCACGTCGTTGTCTTTTTCGCGGTCAGAGAAACGGCCACCAAAGGACACACTTTCAACCAGCGCATGATCAAGCCGGCGTTCAAAGTCCAGCTTCAGGCTGCTCATTTCGTCGGTCAGGTCGCGGTCGCTGTCGACCGTCATGCCGTTCACTTTGTAGTATTCAGGTTTGCTGATGTCTTCGTTCACCACCACACCTAAACGGCCACCGGCGGTGGACCATTGCACGTCGAGTGGGGTTGGGCCTGAATAAGTCGAAGTGACGTTGACCCAACGTGATTTGATGCTGGCTTCGGAATAACCCAGGTCTGAACTGATGGTCCAGACGTCGCCTTCCCACACCGATTTGAGGCCGGTGCTTAACAGTTCATTGGCCTGGAACCAGGTGGCGTTGTTGGCTGAATGCGCGCCCCATAACAGACCACCACCGGTCAGCTGCTGGCTGCCATCGGCTTTAGTGATAATTTGTGGTTTGGCCACTGAATTGTTGTAGTTCCAGTTGCTGCCGCCGCCCCAGTTGCCCCAGCCGTCGAACCAGAACTGGTCTTCCAGCTCTTCGATATCAAATTCGCTGTAGAACAGATCGTATTTCAGGTTCAGCTGGTCGCTGGCCTGCCACTCCAGAATGGTCATAGCGCCGGTGCGCTGATTGTCACCGAGTTTAGTGGCGGTTTTACCGCCCCAAGGTGCTGCTTCGCGGATGCCGTCACCGTTGACATCGCCCTGATCGGCGGTGTTTTTGTTGTAAGCCCAGCTGCTGGTTTCACGTTGCAGTGACGGCTGGTCCTGATAGGTGAGGCCCAGCACCACACCAAAAGTTTCGCTCCACTGGTCGACATAACTGAAGCTGCCTTTGTGGCCGCTGGCGTCAGCGCCGTCGATGTCATGCCCCAGTTGATAATCCATCAGGTGGCCGGTCACGTTGATAATACGTTTGTCTTTCGCCAGCGGGCTGACAAAGTTCATATTGACCAGACCTGAGATGCCGCCTTCGACCTGGCTGGCCAGCGGGCTTTTATACACTTCAACCGAGTTAATCAGTTCGGCCGGGAATTGCTCGTAGCGCACTTCACGGCTCGGTTCGGCGCTGACAATCTCGCGGCCCTGCATAGTCGCCATATTTAAGCGCGGGCCCATACCACGAATCGAGATACTGCTGGCGTTACCGCGGTCCCGTTCTGCTGCCACACCCGGCAAGCGGCCTAAGGCGTCGGCGATGGTCACGTCCGGCAGCGAACCCAGATCATCTGTGGAAACGATTTCCACCACAGATTCAGCGGTTTTTTTCTGTAATAAGGATTTGCCAAGGGTGGCACCAAAGCCACGGACTTCGATAGTTTCAATCGCAGGTTCGTTGGCCGTTGTATTTTGCTGCGATTTTTTTTCGGTTGCCGCGTCGTTGCTCTGCGTTGTCTGCGCCTGGCTGTAAGCACTGAAAATAGCCGAACTGACCGCCAAGGCCAGCAATGATTTCTGCCATGAATTTCGCGAATTGCACTGCCACATCGTCTTCATAATCCACCCTTGTCCTGAACAATTATTGTTGTATTGCCTGCCTGTTCTGCGGCAGTGCATCTTGGTGTTGTCCGGCGCTGATGTTTTTTTCAGCAGCACAACAACGGCGGATTTATAGCACGAATGGGAAAACGTTTTCCAATGGATTTTCGCGAAGTTTTCACAGATGAATTTAAATAGCTGAATTTATTTGATTTAAAGTGTGGAAACGCTTGCTTTGGAGCCGAAGCCAATTTGCAATGGCGGGGAAACATCGGGTAGGAATCGGCAAGCAAAGCCTGTTGGGCATCACATGCTGGGCGTCACACGCTGGCCAGCGCGTGGCGTCGCATTTGTCGCCGCCGGCTCTACATAACTACACATTTTTCCGGTTGCGAAGTTGCGGTCGTTAGGGCTTGATCTGACGCTGGTTTCTGCTGAAAGTCGCGTCCATCCCATCAGACAACCTGAGGTAAACACAATATGTTTAAACACTGGCTGCTGATGTTGGTGCTGAGCTGCCCTTTTGTACTCAAAGCGCAGGTGGCCGTAGTGTTTGCCGGCGCTGGTACCTGCGACGGCTGTGCTGAAGCCGTGGCGCTGTTGTTGCAGCAACAACAATATCAGGTGCGTTTGGTCGATGAACATCAGCTACAGACGGCAACGTTGCAGGGTGCCAGCCTTTATGTGCAGCCTGGCGGTTCGGACGACATTATGGATACCTTAACTGTGCTGTCTGCCAGTCAGATCCAAAGCATCCGTGATTTTGTAAAACAGGGCGGCAATTACCTCGGCATCTGTGCCGGCGGCTATCTGGCCGGGCAATATGCCGATCAGGCCGCAGGGAGCAAAGCCTTTGCGTTGGTCGAGCTGGCAGAAATCGATCAGGAAATCGCCAGAGATAACAGCGCACAATTTATTTCGCTGCGGCTGCCGGGTGAAGCCAATACCCGCAATGTCTACTACCAAGCTGGGCCACATTTTGGCAGCACGCTGCCGGCCCACGGCAAAGCGCTGGCCTATTATGCCGGGTCCAATCATATCGCCGCCCGGATTTCAGACTACGGGAAAGGCCGGGTGGGGCTGATCGGCCCGCATTATGAAGCTGACGCCAGCTGGTATGCCGCTGACCAACTGCCTGTCAGCGCCGCAC
>CBFGPY010000573.1:0-2651 GCA_965650755.1 uncultured Chromatiaceae bacterium
TTGCTGCTGATGATAGTAGCCGGTCCGGCTAAGCTGAAGTACTTTTAGCGCGACCGGCCGCTGTAATGCTGCATCGTAAGCCTGATAGACAATCCCCATGCCGCCCTGGCCAGCCTGCCGCAAAATTTGGTAATGGTCATACCGACTTTCGGTTCCAACATCGATACAATTCGAAGTTGTTGTTGCGCTTGTTGTACTGTTGGGCACTGCGTCAACTGTCGGCACTTCACATTGCGTTTCGAGTTGGGACGGCAACGGCGACTGGCAAAAGTCGCAATGGGTCAGTAACACCGGGTTTTTCATCTCGCACTGCTGGCAAACCACTGATTGTTAACCCCTCGCGCCTGACCTGAGCAGGTCTGTAGCCGTATCCAGAAGCTGCAAAGTCGCCGGCTGATGGAGACAAACCCGATTTTTACCACTGCGTTTTGCCTGATACATCGCCTGATCTGCACAATCGATGAACCGATATGCCAGATTGTGTAGTGCGTGGTAATAACCGGCTACACCTATGCTGGCGCTGATGCTCAAATCTGTACCATTAAAATCAAGCCGCAATGCGGCAATATCCGCACGGATCCGTTCTGCATAAACCGCTGCACTTTCCAGATTGGTGTGATGCACCAGGACCACAAACTCTTCGCCGCCCAGTCGGCCAACGCGGTCTGCTTTGCGAACCAAAGTGCGTAACAGGTTTGCTACGGTGCGAAGTACCTCGTCACCGGCAAAATGGCCATATTTATCATTGATTTGTTTAAAATCATCCAGATCGATAAAAATCAGACTACATGGGTGCTGATAACGTTTGGCCTGTTCCATCGCCAGCGTGATTTGTTCTTCAATCATACTGCGGCTGCAAAGCCCGGTTAAATCGTCACATAATGCACGGCTGATGGTGATTGCATTTTTTAACGCCAGACCTAGCTGAGCCTGTAACGTCTTACAGAACATATCTGACAGTGCACGGAAACCTTCAGGTTGCCGGTTGTCGAGATATAACACTGCCAGCGTATCGTTGTTGTGCTGCAGTGGCATCGTCAGCACGGCATTGATCCCGCTTTGTTGTGGACAATTCAGCGACGCTAACGCCTCGGGGGATGTTGCCAATTGCAGGCGGGGTTGCTCGTAACAGTTTCTCGCCAGGCGTTGGCTAAAAAATACTTCGGGGTTGTCACTGTGAAGCTGCATGACTTGCGGATAATTCCAGCAGCTATGCAGCTGGTAACGGCACTCGCGCCGGTCGTACATCAATACAAACCCGCGGTCGGCACCAATCACCTCGCCAATCATCGGTACTGTGTGCTCTAACAGGACCAGATAGCCTTGTGTATGGTGGACCAGCGTATTTAAGCGTTGCAACAGACTATTTTGCAGTGTCCATTGCATGGCGGCCTGCTGCAATTCACTGAATTGGGCACTGAGCTCTTGTTGTAATCTATCCAGTAGAGCAGGTGACTGGCTGAGCTGCTGTAATGTGCTGAGGCTTTGTTGCCGCATTTTATGGAAGCGCTGCTGCAAATCCTGTAATGCCAGCTCAGCAAAATCCAGCTCGTGCTGTTGTGACGCTTCGAAACGCAGCTGCACCTTCTGCCGGCCAAAATAGAGTTCACAATACTCAGGCAGTACGGCATGATGCAGTGCACTGAGCAATTGTTGTTCAAGCTGTGTACCAAAGCGGGACTGTTTGTCGAGAATTGCCGGGCCTGCAGCCGTTAAGGTGATTTCAGCGTGTTGTCTCGATACACTGCTGTCGCTGAGCACCAGCAGATTTGACGGATCACGACCGATCGTCAGCGGTTTTTCATCCAGCAACAAACGTACGGAATGGTGTTTGCCGGCAAATTGCCAGTCAAACTCAAGCACTATGGCATCATTCATCGTTGTTGCTCCGCTCAGTCAGTCACTTTGTTCAGCCTGCGACCATAAGCCTCAGGCGATTCCGTTCAACTTTGTATTGCACCGTGTTGCCGGATGATAGTCAACAGTCTGCGGTGTTACAGGCGGAAAAATTTACGGCGCGAGTGCATGCGGGCCAGCAACTGACCCGCAAATGATTAAAATCCCTGCAGATATTGTTGTTTTGGCTGTTGTAGTATCGTTTCCCAGGAGCCGTAGGTCGGGTTGGTCAGCATAAACCAGCGCGAACCCCAGTATGTCTGATACTTCTCCACCAGCTCAAAGCGTTTGGCGGGAGTAATATTACTTTTTACCTGCGGCAGGAAATCGCCAAAATCGTCGCCCACCAGCATGATGACCCGATATTGTTGTGCTGCTTTTAACCGACGGCTTTCTTTCTCTGAGGTCCAGTCTTTTTGCTCAGCTTTCAGCCAAAGCTGGCTGGCATCCACTTGCTTGATGCCGCTCGCCTGCAGGTTTTTCAGTGTATCGGTTTTCTGCGGGCACTGGTCTTTGACCTGAGCTCTTGGTGCACATTCACGGTTACTGATGTAAAGCACTGTCACACCATTTAACGCTGCCAGATTAAGAAAGTCGACAGCGCCCGGCACTGCTTTGGCTTTGGCTAAGGCGACCCAATTGTCCCAGCGTTTGCCGTTAAAGCCGTGGTCCTGTTCCAGAATGGCCTGAGCTGCGGCTGGTGAGTTGTCCAGAATGGTTTCATCGATATCGACAATAATGGCCGGTGGTAGTTG
>CBFGPY010000574.1:0-2649 GCA_965650755.1 uncultured Chromatiaceae bacterium
AGGCAGCATCGGCTGTTTTTTAGCTGCCATTCTGGCACAGGATGTTGATTTAGAGTTGTTGCTGTTCGGCCGCGATTATATGGGGCTGGAATTGGCGGCGCATGGATTAACGGCGCGCTGGCAACAAGACACAGAGCATTATCAGGCCAGTTGTTCTGCCGTCGCGTTTTATACTTCTTTTGTCAGTCTGATTGAAGCCGATGTGGTGTTGCTGACCGTAAAAGCGACAGCGCTCAGTCAGCTGTTGCAACAAATTAAACCGCATTTACGCCCTGATGTGCCGGTTATTGCGCTGCAAAATGGCATCGGCATCACTGAGATCATCCAGTCACAACTACATAACCCGGCGCTGCGCGCAATTGTGCCCTTTAATGTTGTCAGTCCCGCTCCTGGGCAATTTCAGCAAAGCAGCAGCGGTACTTTAATCTGGCCTGCGTCAGACAAGGCCGTCGTGCAGTATCTGCAACAGGTCTGGTTCAGCCGTGGCCTTGAGGTGCAGACGGTCGATGATATGAAAGCAGCTGAGTACGGTAAGTTGCTGTTAAATTTGAATAACGCTTTAAACGCGGTTTCCGGCCTGCCGCTACGCGCTCAATTGCTGAACCGGCACTGGCGGTTATTATTGTCGGCGGCCATGCAGGAATGGCTGGCGGTTTGCGCGTGCGAACAAGTGCGGCCAACACAATTTACTGCAATAAAACCAGCATTCATACCTTGGGTATTGCGGCTGCCGGACTGGTTGTTCCGCCGTTTGGCCAGCAAAATGTTGCGCATTGACCCACAAGCCCGGTTATCCATGTCGGCGGATTTATCCAGCGGTCGTCGTACTGAAATTGCGTTTTTGAATGGTGCTGTGGTGATGTTGGGTAAGCACTATGACATCGCAACACCAGTCAATCAGGCCATCGTTGACGCAGTGCACCAGTTTGAATCAGGCCGGAGCCAGGCGTTAGATCCGTTGAGCTGGTGTCGGCAACTGGGCTTAAAATAGCCCGTTCAATTTTTTAGCTCCGCAGTGGCTCAGCCAAAAATCGATGGTAGGCTTTAGCCAATAACACTAAGCCAACAGCACCAGCGGCGACCGGTGTGAGCAAAAACAACCAGCCCGGTTGAGTCATCATCACCACCAGTGCAGTGGCCCCGGCCGGCGGGTGGACAGTGTGAGTACGGATCATCAGCAAAATGGATAATGCCACCGCTGCCGCTGTAACTAATGCGTCGTGACCAAACAGATGCAGAAGTACTAACGCAACCGCAGCGGCTAACAGATGCCCGCCAATCACGTTTCTGGGCTTCGCCAGCGGGCTGTCCGGTGTTGCGAAGATCAACACCAGGGTCGCGCCAAATGGTGCCATCAACAAACTATATCCCTGTAGCCACACCGCTGACTGAAATAACAACCAGATCGCTAAAAACGCGCCCGCTGAAATTGCCAGTTGCCATCTGAATTGCATCATACGCCAATATTCTCCGCTTAATGGATCGCCAGTTTGCTGGCGCTGAGATGGTAGACAACATGGTCTACCTGTGTCAATATTATTTTCGTAACCTGAAGGGAGACAAAGATGGCAGCCAACAAAAATCCGCAGATTGCCGGCGATAAAAAGCAGCAGTTATTGACAACGGCTTTTGCGCTCTTCTATCAGCGGGGTGTACATCAGGTCGGCATTAACGAAGTACTGACGACCGCAGCCGTAGCAAAAAAAACGTTGTATCACCATTTCCCGGCCAAACAGCAATTACTGCTTGCTGTATTAGAACAGCGGGCGACGACTTGGTTGGCCTGGATGGCTGCGTCGCTTCGGCAGGTCGAGCCTGGCGCCAAGGCACTGGAAGCATTTTTTTTGGCGTTACAAGTCTGGTTTGACGGCAAGGTGCCAGAGCTTCACAGTTTTCACGGCTGTTTTTTTACCAAAGTGGCGTTAGAAGTGCAGGATGAACCAGTGCAGGCTCGCTGTCGTCAATTCAGAGCTGATCTGGCTGAACTTCTGTTGCCGCATATTAAAATCTGTTGGTCACAGGTATCACAGGCCGAGCAGCAACTCGCGTTATTATTACTGCTCAAAGATGGGGCAGAAACCGCCGCGGCGTTACAGACTGATCCGCAAGCAGCACTCCGAGCATTGCAAATCTGGCAACAGTCAGTGTCAGCTGCTTAGTATTTTTGCCGCTTGAGACCAGTCTCAGCCATGATTTTGGCGCTGATCTCTTCAATAGACAAAGTAGTGGAATTCAAAAATGGGATCCGCTCTTTGTGATACAGATTTTCCACTTCATCGAGCTCCAGCTTGCATTGGCGCAGTGACGAATAGCGGCTGTTTGGCCGGCGCTGCTCACGGATTTGGCTTAGCCGCTCCGGCGTGATGGTCAGGCCAAATAATTTGTTGCGGTGTGGCTTTAATGCGGCCGGCAAATGCAGCGAATCCATATCTTCTTCAACAAACGGATAATTCGCCGCTTTGATGCCGTATTGCAGAGCCAGGTAAAGCGAAGTCGGTGTTTTGCCACTGCGGCTGACGCCAACTAAGATGATATCAGCCTTGGCGTAGTCCTTCAGATTCGCGCCATCGTCATTGGCTAAGGCGTAATTAACCGCGTCGATACGAAAATCATAGGTTTTTTCATGAATACTATGAGTACGGTGGGTTT
>CBFGPY010000575.1:0-2648 GCA_965650755.1 uncultured Chromatiaceae bacterium
CCGGGGCTGCCGCCCAGGAGGGCAAGCCTGATGTGGATTAACTATGCAGCCATTGCCGTTGGCGGTGCTATTGGCGCTTGTTTACGTTTTGCCCTCAGCGATGCGATGTTACATCTTTTCGGCCGGGCATTTCCTTTTGGCACTTTGCTGGTTAATATTCTCGGGTCTTTTATTATCGGTCTGTTGTATGGTCTGATCCTGACTGAACAACTGGCGCCAAATCCGTGGCGGATTTTTATCGGTATCGGGATTTTGGGTGCGTTTACCACCTTTTCCACCTTTTCTATGGACACTGTGTTGATGCTGCAGCAGGGCGCTTTTGTCAAAGCGACGCTGAATGTGCTGGCCAACCTGGTGTTGTGTTTAACCCTGACCTGGCTTGGTATCAAGCTTGGGACTTTGAAGTAAGCAGACATGTTAGATAGCAAATATTTACGCGCCGAACTGGCGGAAACAGCGGCTCGTCAGGCCACCCGGGGTTTTGTACTGGACGTAGCGAAAATCAGCGCTCTGGAAGAGCAGCGTCGCGAATTACAGGTCGCAACGCAGGAACTACAGAATCAGCGTAATAGCAAATCAAAAGCCATAGGTCAGGCTAAAGCTCGGGGTGAAGACATTGCGCCGTTATTGGCAGAAGTAGATGGCTTAGGTGCTGAGCTCGACAAAGCCAAAATCCAACTGGATGCCGTTCTGGCTGAACTTGACGGTATTGCAGCCACAATTCCAAATTTACCGGATTTATCAGTGCCGGTTGGTAATGATGAAACTGGTAACGTTGAGATCCGCCGGGTTGGCACACCAGCGCAATACAGTTTTGACGTCAAAGATCACGTGGCACTCGGCGAAGCCTTAGACAAAGGCCTCGATTTTGAAAGTGCGGTCAAAATTGCCGGCTCGCGTTTTGTGGTGATGAAAGGGCAAATTGCAAGGCTGCATCGTGCGCTGACGCAGTTTATGCTCGATTTACACACTGAGCAGCATGGTTATACCGAAATGTATGTGCCATATCTGGTCAACAAGGATTCGCTGTACGGCACGGGCCAGCTGCCAAAATTCGGCGCTGATTTGTTCCATACCCAGCCTGCGACTGAAGAAGGCGTCGGCATGAGCCTGATCCCAACGGCTGAAGTACCTGTAACGAATCTGGCGCGTGACCGTATTTTTGAACTGGCAGAACTGCCGGTGAAAATGACCGCCCATACACCGTGTTTCCGCAGTGAAGCCGGCTCTTATGGCCGTGACACCCGTGGTCTTATTCGTCAACACCAATTTGATAAAGTTGAGCTGGTGCAACTGGTCCATCCGTCACAATCGATGGCTGCTTTGGAAGAACTGACCGGCCATGCCGAAAAAGTGCTGCAGCTGCTGGGCTTGCCATATCGGGTGATGCTGTTATGTACCGGTGATATGGGCTTTGGTTCGTGCAAAACCTATGATTTAGAAGTCTGGTTGCCGGCGCAAAATACCTATCGGGAAATTTCGTCATGCAGCAACATGGGCGATTTCCAGGCGCGTCGGATGCAGGCACGTTTCCGGCCGGAAGAAGGTAAAAAACCTGAGTTGCTGCATACGCTGAATGGTTCAGGCCTTGCGGTTGGGCGTACTTTAGTTGCCATTCTGGAGAACTTCCAGCAAGCTGATGGCAGCATTGCAATTCCAGCCGTGTTACAACCTTATATGGCTGGTAAAACCGTTCTGGCTTAAGCCTCCATCATACCGGCGGCATCGCCGCCGGTATGACTGATCCAAATGAGTATGTTATGACTGTGACCCCGCAAAAACCAACTCCAACCGAGCACAGAAATCCAGGCATCACCAAAAAAGTTGCTATAAAACGCACCAGAACCAGCCCGGTGAAGGTATTTTTGCGCACTGTCTATTGGCTGATCACTTTGGCCATTGTTGGCATCGTGCTTTATATCAGCTTCGAAGCCGGCTGGATGATTTACAAAAACAGTGCGCATTAAAAGGTGTTTTGCACTGCGGCAAGCGACGGATAACGCAGGTGCTATAAGCACTTTGCCGGTTTAGGTAAACCTGCAATACGGGTTGCCTGTTTCGCCGGGCCGTCCGGAAAGAGCAAAAACAGATACTTACTATTACCTTTTTCCGCGCCGAGTTTTTCCGCCATCGCCTTCACCAGAATTCGCACTGCCGGTGAGGTGTTGTACTCCTGATAAAACTCACGGACAAACCAAACGACTTCCCAATGCGCTGGTGTCATGCTGATGTGTTCCAGCCTAGCAAACTCGAGGGCTAAAGCTTCAGTCCACAGAGTTAAATCAGCCAGATAGCCGTGTTTATCCAGAGTGATATGCTGAAATTCTGTACTTAATCCGAACATGTAATCACCTGCGACGCCTGAAGTGTCAGCTCAACCCATTGCGTGTCGTCGATTACGCTGACGGATGATGGGCAGGAAATCCCACGTTGTTGTAAATCCTTCTGCAATACGCTGACCTGACAGGGCCAATTGGATTGGCGTAACAACAGATAAACGGCGTCGCGACGCAGCAATAGCATGTCTTCTGGCTCTACCAGAGTAAGTAATGCCGGCATGTTTGCCTGATGTATTTGGAATAATCGCATTTAAATCACCACGACAAAGTCAGCCTGATCCAGCAAGGCGCGCTGTCCGGCAGCGTCCA
>CBFGPY010000576.1:0-2647 GCA_965650755.1 uncultured Chromatiaceae bacterium
GCGCGATCACGAAGGCAAAGCCGCCGTTGCGCTCATCCGTACCCCACTGAAAGAGCTGATCGAACAGCTGGATGCCAGCAACTTCGTGCAAATCCACCGCTCAGTCGTCGTCAATCTCGACCGCGTCAGCCACGTCATTCGCGGCGACAACGAAACCGCCACCGCCTACCTCAAAGGCCGCAGCGAAAACCTGCCAGTCAGCCGCAGCTATCTGCATCATTTTAAGCAGATGTAACCCCCCGCCACCCAGCCGCGATTTTTCGTCGTTGATGACTGCCAAACCGTCGGTCGTCTCCTGCTGATTGCTGCTGATGTAGTGGCCGGCGACACTGCAGCTCTCGGAATCATGCCAAAAGACAACCTAAGTTGTTGGATTGTTTGGACAGATGACAAAACTTCAGCTGGAGCTATCCCACTATGCGCAAATTTACTTCCCGCAAATCCCGTGTTGGTCAGGCTGTGGCCTATGCCGTGCTGCTGACCATCTTGTCTGGCCTGCCGGCTGCCAACGCCCATCAATACACGGCGCTGATTGACGCCAAAAAATACAGCGAAGTTGAAGCTGCGGTTGCGGCCAAACTGGCCGTTGAGCCAAATAACGCCGATGCTTTGTTGGCTCGTATTGATCTGATTCTGCAGCAGGGCGACAGCAACCGTTTTGACGCTGCCGCGCAAATGGCGGAGCAATGTATTGCGCACAATCCGCAGAACTCTGAATGCCATGAGTCGCTGGGTAATGTGCTGGGTTCTAAAGCAGAACAAGGCGACATCATGGCGGCTGTGGGTTCGCTTGGCACTATTCGCGATGCTTTTAAGCAGGCGATAACGTTAGACCCGGCCAACTATAACGCTGCTGTTTCCCTGCTGGGGTTTTATCTGGAAGTGCCGGGGTTAATGGGCGGCAGTACGTCGGGCGCGAAAAAGTTGATTCGCAGCACTCAACAAACCAATCCGGAAGCGGCAAAACTGCTGCAGGCCAAATTCGATTTATATGACGAAGAATTTGCCAAAGCCAGTAGCGGTGCTTTGGCGGTGAACACCGACAACAGCCCGATGCTGGCCAAGCTGCAGCGTGACCTGTTAGTCGATATTGGCCTCACCTTAAACCGGGAAAAGCAGTTTAGCGACGCTGAAACAGTCTTTAGCGCCGTGGCGAAAAGCCATCCGGACTTTGCACCGGCTTATCTCGGGCTTGGCCGGGCTTTACTGGAGCAAGGTAAAGCACCAGAGGCTTTGCCGGCGTTAGAACAGTCTTTGCAAATCCAAGCTACAGCCGCGGTGCATTACCGCTTAGGCCAAACCTGGCAGGCGCTTGGCGACAGCACAAAGGCAGTGGCTGCATTTGAACAAGCCTTGGTCTTCAAGCCGGCATTGTCAGAAAAAGCCCGTATGGATGTGCAAGCACAATTAAAAACACTGAAAAACACTAACACTGAAAATACGGGCTTCGGCACGAAATAACCGACGTTGACAGGCGTTTTAAGTAAACAGCGTTTCAAGCACATAGCGTTTTATGCACAAAGAGGAATCACAATATGAACGAAGTTTCCACATTTCGGATTTATGCGCTGCGGGCCATGTATTTACTGGTGGTTATCGGGCTTGGGGTCAGTGTCTGGCCTGATGTCTTCACGGCAGAAAAACCTTTCGCCAGCTTAAGCAGCGCCCAAACGGTGCAAACCTCTATGCTGGGCGCGTTCTGGTTGCTGTGTGCTTTAGGCATTCGCTATCCATTGCAGATGTTGCCTGTCCTGCTGTGGGAACTGATTTGGAAAACCATTTGGTTAGTCACTGTGCCGTTGCCTCTTTACCTCAATGGTACTTTCGACGACAAACTGATGCCGAATGTGATTGCGATTGGTATGGTGGTGCTGGTGTATCTGGTGCTGCCCTGGTCTTATCTCTGGCAGAATTATGTGAAACAGCCAGGTACGCCGTGGCGCAATCCGTAATAACAAACAGCCCTTTCGAGCACAACAAAGAGCAAGCTGACCCATGAAACAAATCCTGCGCTTTATCCTGACTGGCCTCATCATCTTGCTGGCAAGCGCTGCCGGATTATTCGGTTACCTGATTTACACACCAGAGCCTGCCATGCCGGCGCTGAGCGGGACGCTCACCAAAGCCACGCTGGAACTGAACGGCGAAACTTATACCTACCGTTTATATCTGCCGAAGGGCTTCACCCAAGGCGCGCCTTTGGTGATGGTGTTACATGGGTCTGGCCAAAACGGCGCGCAAATCCGCACTGAAACCGGTTATGGCTTTGAACGCCTCGCCGACCAGCATGGCTTCGGTGTGGTTTACCCCAGTGGCAAATCCTTTGACTGGAACGACTGCAGCAAAACCGGTGATTTTCTGGTCAATGGCCGTGAACTCGATGACGTGCAGTATCTGAATACCTTAGTCGACCAGCTGGTTGCTGCGCACGGATTTGACCCACGCCGGGTATTTGCCACCGGCGTATCGGCGGGCGGTTTTATGTCGTTGCGCTTAGCGCTGGAATCGCCGCAGCGTTTTCGGGCTGTGGCCGCAGTGTCGGCCAATGTGCCGGCACCCGGCAATTTTAAATGCAAGCCGGTGGCCCAAGGCGCCTCAGTGCTGCTGATGAACGGCAGCGCCGACACCATAGTGCCTTATCAGGGCG
>CBFGPY010000577.1:0-2646 GCA_965650755.1 uncultured Chromatiaceae bacterium
ACAAACAGTACCAGGCATGAGTGACATCGTTGATGGCTCTATGCGTATCGATGAGCTGCAAGACGTTAAAATTGAAGATTTGTTAGGCCGTGATCCAGTTGAACCAAAACTGAAGCTGATGCACGCCAATATCAAAGATAAAGTCGTGATGGTGACAGGTGCCGGTGGTTCGATCGGTTCGGAGTTGTGCCGGCAAATCGTATTATACGAACCTAAAGCACTGGTGTTGTTCGAGTTATCTGAATTCGGCCTTTACAGCATTGAGCAGGAATTGCGGGCGCTGATCAACGACGAACAACTCGATGTGGTGCTGCAGCCAATTTTAGGCAATGTACAAAAACAATCCCGCGTGCAGGCGGTGATGGAAAAATTCGGTGTGCAAACTGTCTATCATGCAGCAGCATACAAGCATGTGCCATTAGTGGAATACAATGTAGTCGAAGGCGTGGTGAACAATGTCTTCGGCACCTGGCGGGCGGCTGAGGCCGCTGTTGCCGCTGGCGTGGAAACCTTTGTATTAATTTCAACCGATAAAGCGGTGCGACCAACTAACATCATGGGCGCGTCAAAACGATTGGCTGAATTGGTGCTGCAAGGGCTTGCTATCCGCCAGAACAAGACACGTTTTTGTATGGTACGTTTTGGCAACGTGCTCGGGTCTTCCGGCTCTGTGGTGCCGTTGTTTCGGGAACAAATCCGCAATGGTGGCCCTATTACTGTCACGCATCCGGAAATCATCCGTTATTTTATGACCATCCCTGAAGCTGCACAGCTGGTGATCCAGGCCGGCGCTATGGGCAAGGGCGGGGATGTGTTTGTACTGGATATGGGCGAGCCGGTGCGTATCGCCGATTTAGCCCGACGGATGGTGCATCTGATGGGGTTGGAAGTCAAAGACAACCAACATCCGGATGGTGATATCGAAATTTGTTTCTCGGGCCTGCGTCCCGGTGAAAAATTGTATGAAGAACTGCTGATTGGTGAAAACGTCCGTCAGACAGCGCACCCACGTATTATGGCGGCTAACGAGCTGTCACTGAATTGGAAAGATATGGCTGAGCTGTTACGACAGCTGGAGCATCATTGTGATCATTTCTCGGTTGAACGAATTGTCCAGCTGATCACTGAGGCGCCAACCGGCTTTAGTCATAGCAGTGCAGTTTGTGATCTGGTCGATTTACAGCGAAACCAAAATACTCTGGATAAAACAGCCCAGAAAGTACCGGATCTCGCTGAATTACCGATCGCCATTGCCCGTATCAGTTAAATAACGCTGTTCTGCCATTCCTGATAACTATATAAGCTGGTCACTAAAGTGACCAGCTATGCAATCTGTTGCATCGTAATAGCTCTCATCTGCTCCATCTGGTTGAGCGAAGCTTCAGCCGATGCCGGATAAAATCTTGTCTGTTGCCACAAAGTCGTGAGTGCTGATTGCTGATACCAGTCTGCTTGCACCAGCCAATCCGCTATCTTAGCAGCAACATCTGGGTAACTGACCTGCATCTGAGGCATAAAGCCGCACAAAAACTCGCTGATCACCGTGCTGTTTAATGCCGGCAGTGCCTCAGCAAGCTTTAGTTGCTTCAGTGCCAGTGCATTACTGGCTTGTTCAGGCTGGCCTGCCAGTGGCTTTACCAAAATACGTTTTTGCAGCTGCAGCGCTTCACTGATGAGTTCAAAACCGGCATTACTGATAACGGCGCTGGCCTGCACTAAATCATGTTTAAAACCCTGCACTGACGCGGGACAGCACTCGACATGCGCTAAATCATGTGTTGGCTGACCAATGCCATAAAGCCGGAACCGGTATTGTTTAAGCGGCGCCAGCCATTGCAGAACATCAGTGGCCGCTTCAAACGGCAAATAAACCAGTACCGGGTTGATATCACTATTTGCTGCTGGGGCGTGCACCACATCAATAATGGGGGGCAGTACCAGACGGCCATGTTGCTGCGAATGAGCAAAATGATGCCAATGCAGGCCAAGATTAAGCCGGGCGGGGGCAAAAAAACGCAGGATATTACGCTGAAGCAAATCCATGTTTTGTAACGGCGTTGGCGCCGTCAGTGCATATTGATGACCCAGTGCAATCAAAGGTGTGCCCTGACGTCTGGCAGCCCAGGCGGTGACAGGTTCAAAATCAGTCAGTATCAGATCATAACGACGTGTTTCTAACTGCCGGATGTCTTGCCAGAGTTGGCGGAGATCGGCTTGCAACAAGGTTTGCCAATGGTTTACTTTGCCGGCTTTACTGACAAAACTCAGGCCCTTGCGCCATTGGAAGGCACCAAACTGTTGCATATCAAATAGTTGTGTGGCAGGCCTGCCACTAAATAAAAAATCAATGTGGATGTCATGTGGGGCTAGAGCCTGTTGCAGCGCACGGGCCCGGCTGATGTGACCGTTACCTGTCGCCTGCACGCCATATAACAGTCGCATCGCGGGACTCCTTCATTTACCAGACCAGCTCCTTAAAATGCAGCCGGCACATTGAGACATATCGGTCGTTGCCGCCAATCTCCACTTGAGAACCGGCACGCGCAGCCCTGCCATCCGCGTCAAGCCGCACGACAAAATTGGCTTTGCGGCCACAATGACAGATGGTTTTTAATTCGATCAGTTTGTCAGCCCAGGCCAGCAGCG
>CBFGPY010000578.1:0-2642 GCA_965650755.1 uncultured Chromatiaceae bacterium
CCTTATCGATGCTGGCGCGCAAATATGGTGTGCCGATGGCGCAGCTGCGTCAGCTCAATCAGCTAAAGTCGGACAATATCCGTATCGGCCAGAATTTAAAGGTGCCACAACGATGAAGATCCAGCTGCTGCCGCCGCAACTGGCCAATCAAATCGCCGCCGGTGAAGTGGTGGAGCGGCCGGCATCTGTGATTAAAGAACTGGTGGAAAACAGTCTCGATGCCGGTGCTACCGAGATTTGTATCGATGTGGAAAAAGGCGGCAGTAAGTTACTGCGGGTGCGTGATAACGGCCACGGTATCGACAAAGAGCAACTGACACTGGCGCTGAGCCGGCATGCCACATCAAAGATCCACGATTTTGCCGATTTGGCAAAAATCGTCAGCCTGGGGTTTCGCGGTGAAGCGCTGGCCAGTATCAGTTCTGTATCGCGATTAACCCTGACCTCCCGGCCTGCAAATCAGGAATCGGCCTGGCAAGCGATGGCGGAAGGCCGTGACATGGCGGTGCAAATCAAACCGGCGGCACATCCTGCGGGGACCAGCATTGAAGTGCTGGACCTGTTTTTTAATACGCCGGCCCGCCGGCGTTTTCTCAAATCTGATAAAACTGAATTCAGCCATATCGAAGAGCTGGTGAAACGCCTGGCGCTCAGTCGCTATGACGTCAGCTGGACTTTGACCCACAACGGCCAGTTGGTGAAGCAACTTAAAGCGGCTACAGATGATGCCGGCAGACAAAAACGCCTGCAGCAGTTATGTGGGCGCAGTTTTGCCCACAGTGCCTGTTTTGTTGAAAGTCAGTACGAACAAATGCGCTTGTCCGGTTGGGTGTTGCCCGCCGCGCTCTGCACTGCACAGCTGCAAGTGCAGTATTGTTACGTCAACGGCCGGATGATGCGCGACAAACTGCTGAATCATGCAATTCGACAGGCCTACGCTGATGCTCTCGCACCGGAAGCGTTGCCAGCCTTTGTGTTATATCTGGATGTGGAACCGGAGCTGGTTGACGTGAATGTACATCCGGCTAAGCACGAAGTCCGTTTTCATCAGGCCCGTCTGGTGCATGACTTTGTCTACAGTGCGCTTGGCAATGCCTTGGCGCAGGCCGAAGCGCCGGCGTTACCCTTCAGCGAAAATCCAATACCTGATGCGGCTGTCACGCCGGTAGCTGCTGCATCTTTTGACACCACGAGGGTGCGCACGCAGGAATCGACGCCTGCGCCATTTCGATACAGTGGGTCGTCCCGGGCTACTGCATCTGTCGGTTATCAACCAACTGAGCAACAGGGAGCGGCACATCGCTGGCCAGCAGCAGTGCCGGATTGGCCTGCAACAGTGCAGGAAACGACGCCATCTAATTCCGCTGTGGTCCACACTGATACACAGCTGATGCCTGCGGGCAGTTTACTGCTGAGTCAGACAGAATTGCTGCTGTTGCATCAGCAGCAATTGTATTTAGTCGATATTCCGGCCAGTGTCGGTGCACTGTTGAGTCAGCAGCTGGTGCCCTCCAACGCTTTACTGTTACCGGAGCGACTCAGGTTGGAACCTGCTGAAGTTAACTTGCTGACAAATCATGCTACGCAGTTGTCACAGATGGGGTTTGATCTGGTACTCAGCAATCAGGTGATGATTATCCGGGCAGTGCCGCAGCTGCTGCAAGGCGCACCGCTTGCTGCGGTGTTACCGCAATGGTGGGGGCAGTGGCAATTAGCGGGACAGGAGCTGGCGCAAGGGCCAAGGCAGCAGTCATTACCTGTGCTTTGGCGACAATTGCTGCAACTGCTGCTCGAACGGCAAGCTTTGTCCGCGGCCACCTTGTTGCAACATCAGGCGGCACTCATGCAGCAACCTGAATTGTGGCAGGCAGTACCGGTCGATTTGACCACTAGTCGGCAACGACTTCAGGAGCAACTGCAATGACTAGTCCGGTCGTGTTTTTGATGGGCCCCACAGCGTCTGGTAAAACTGCACTGGCACTGGCGCTTGCTGAGCAGCGCCCGGTGGAAATTATCAGTGTTGACAGTGCATTGATCTATCGTGGCATGGATATTGGCACCGCCAAGCCAAATGCCGCAGAGCTTGCTGCGGTTCCCCATCACCTGATTGATATTCTGGACCCGGCAGAGGCGTATTCGGCCGCTGATTTTCGCAGCGATGCACTGCGCCTTATCGCTGACATTCAGCAACGTGGAGCATTACCCTTATTGGTGGGCGGGACCATGTTGTATTTTAAGGCGTTATTAGAGGGGATTTCGCCGTTACCCGAAGCAGATCCACAGGTGCGGGCGCAGATTGAAGCCGAAGCAGTCATTGTGGGTTGGGGGGAACTGCATCAGCAACTGGCCAACGTTGACCCGGTATCTGCTGCCCGTATTCACCCGAACGACCCGCAGCGCATTAACCGGGCACTGGAAGTGTATCGGTTGACCGGCCGCAGTCTGACCGAACTCACAGCAGATAAAGGGGAACCTTTTCCCTATCCGGTCTGTCAATTTGCCATCGCACCGACTGAACGGGCTGAATTGCACCGGAGGATTGCAATACGGTTTGAGCAGATGCTGGCGCAGGGATTTGAACAGGAAGTCCGGCTTTTGAAGCAAAGAACCCGGGCATCAAGGTGAAGTTCGCGCCGACCGCG
>CBFGPY010000579.1:0-2634 GCA_965650755.1 uncultured Chromatiaceae bacterium
CGAACAGCTGCCGGAAGGCGTAGTGCCGCAACTGGGGCCTGTGTCTTCCATCATGGGCGAAATTCTGCTGCTGGCGATTCCGGCCGACCCGGCACAAGTGAGCCCGATGCTGGTGCGCGAATTCGCCGACTGGGTGGTGCGGCCGCGGCTGTTGAGCATTCCCGGCGTGGCGCAGGTCATTCCGATTGGTGGCGAAGTGCGGCAATACCGGGTCGAGCCTATCGCGTCACAAATGGCGGCGCTGGGGGTGAGCCTGAATCAAATCGAACAGGCACTGACTGGCTTTGGTGCCAACAGCAGCGGTGGTTTTTTAGAAGCGCAGGGCCGCGAGTGGTTGATTCGTAATATTGGCCGCACTACCGACTTGACGGATTTACAGCAGCTGGTCGTCACAGTTCAAAACGACCAGCCGGTGCTGCTCAGCCAGCTGGCTAACGTTGAAGTCGTCGCAGCCACTAAACGCGGTGACGGCGGTTACAAAGGCAAACCGGCGGTGATTTTGTCGGTGCAAAAACAACCGGCGGCTGACAGCGTGGCGCTGACCAAGCAGATTGAAGCCGCTGTAGCGGAACTGAGTAAAGGCTTGCCAGAAGGCGTACAAGCGCCGGTGTTTTTATTTAAACAGGCTGATTTTATTAATAATTCGATTGATAACGTCATCGAGGCGCTGCGCGACGGCGCTATCATGGTCGCCATCATTCTGTTTATGTTTTTACTCAATAGCCGCACCACGGCGATTTCGCTACTGGCGATACCGCTTAGTTTATTAACCGCGGTGCTGGTGTTCCGTTATTTTGGCTTGTCGATTAATACCATGACGCTCGGTGGACTGGCGATTGCGCTTGGTGAGCTGGTCGACGACGCCGTGGTCGACGTGGAAAACGTACTGCGCCGCTTAAAAGAGAATGCGCAAAAAGCCGTGCCGTTGCCGGTGCTTACCGTGATTGCTGATGCATCCGGTGAAGTGCGCAGCGGCGTGGTGTACGCCACCCTGATTGTGGTGCTGGTGTTTGTGCCGCTGTTTGCGTTATCCGGCATTGAAGGGCGGCTGTTCAGCCCGCTTGGTATTGCTTATATCACCTCCATTTTGGCCAGTATGCTGGTGGCAATTACGGTCACACCGGTGCTGTGTTATTACCTGTTGCCCGGCCTTACGCAAAAACAACATGGCGACAGTGCGCTGGTGCGGTTGTTGAAAAAACGCGACGAGCAGCTGCTGCGCTGGTCATTTGGCCATGTCCGTAGTTTGTTGGCGGTGGCGCTGATTGCCGTGGTCGCGGCAGCCAGCACAGTGCCGCTGTTTGCCCGCAGCTTTTTGCCGGCCTTTAACGAAGGCACATTAACTATCAACCTGCTGTTGCAGCCGGGCACGGCGCTTAGTGAATCGAACAAAATCGGCGCTTTGGCTGAACAGTTGTTACTGCAGGTGCCGGAAGTGACACAAGTCGGCCGTCGTACTGGCCGGGCGGAGCTGGATGAACATGCCGAAGGCGTGCATTACGGTGAAATTGACGTCGATCTGAAACCATCAGAGCGGCCGCGCGAGGAAGTGTTAGCCGAGATCCGCCGTGTGTTATCGGTGCTGCCGGGCAGTGTCAGTGTTGGCCAACCCATTTCGCACCGGCTCGACCATTTGTTGTCCGGCGTGCGGGCGCAGATTGCCGTGAAAGTGTTTGGTGACGACCTCGCGACTTTGCGTGCGCTGGGCGCCAGTTTGCAGGCCGACCTTGGCAAAGTGGCCGGTGTGACCGACCTCACGCTGGAAAAACAAGTGCTGATCCCACAGCTGAAAGTACGGGTCGATTATCAAAAAGCCGCCGCTTATGGTGTGGCACCGGGCGAGCTGCTGCATAGCCTGCAGCAACAAATCGACGGCGTGAAGTTAAGCCAGCTGGTCAGCAATGAACGCCGTTTTGATTTGCTGCTGCGCTTGCCGGACGGCGCGCGGGAGCCGCAGGCGTTAAGCGATTTATTAATCCAGACACCCAAAGGCGCAGTGCCGCTGGCGCTGCTGGCCGAAGTGGTGGAATCGGACGGGCCGAATCAAATCAGCCGCGAAAATGGCCGGCGCCGGATTGTGCTGTCGGCAAACGTTGAAGGCCGTGATTTAAGCCATGCGGTGACCGATATCCGCGCAGTACTTGCCGCCAGTCAACTGCCGGAAGGCTATTTTACCGTGCTGGAAGGCCAGTTCCAGGCGCAGGAGGAAGCCTCATCCTTGATTGCATTGTTATCGCTTGGCTCGCTGCTGGCGATGTTGCTGGTGTTGTACAGCCGTTATCAGTCGTTGCGGTTAACGCTGATTATCATGGCGAATATTCCGCTGGCGCTGATTGGCAGTGTGCTGGCGTTGTGGCTCAGCGGTCAGCCGCTGTCGGTAGCGACCCTGGTTGGTTTTATCACGCTGGCCGGTATTGCCACGCGAAACGGTATCTTAAAAATCAGCCATTACATTAACTTATGCCGCTTTGAAGGCGAAGTCTTTGGTCAGGCAATGATTATCCGCGGCTCGTTGGAGCGTTTAACGCCGGTACTGATGACCGCCTTAGTTGCTGCTTTTGCGTTGTTACCGTTGTTATTTTCCGCTGACGCGCCGGGCAAAGAAATTCTGCATCCGGTGGCGGTGGTGATTTT
>CBFGPY010000580.1:0-2630 GCA_965650755.1 uncultured Chromatiaceae bacterium
AACTATTTCCGCTTCACCCTGGGGCAGAACTCGATCCTGAATCAGCTGGAATATCCGGAGTGGAACAACAACGACAACTACTGGACTGATGTGCGGGTCGATGCTGAAGCCCAGTTTGTCACCGGTATCGATTACTCGACCGGCGTGTCTGGTGCACAAAAGTTATCTGCCATTCCACGCATTAACGGCGAATACAAAATCGAAGAATCGACCTCGGATACTTTTGATTTTTATGCCACTTATGAAGGCGATGACTTTAAGTCAAAAATGACTTTTGGCCGCACAGAAGCCGAAGGTGGCCCGTCCGAGAAATACCGCGCCGCTTATTATGCCAATGAAGCATCAAGCTTTTACGGTTATGACTTGTCCGGCAAGAAAATGACCACCTACATGGACCCGAACATGATCAATAACCTGGTGGCAGGTATTGGTGGTCAGGCCGACGTCGGGGCAACAGATTCAAGCTTTATCACCGGCACCCAGGAAGAAAAATACGCAAGTCTCGATGTCGATTATTTTGCCGACTGGGGCATCGTCGACACGCTGCGTTTTGGTGTGAAATACCGCGATGGCAAAATCCACCGCGATTCGCGCAACACCTTTTACTTAGCCAAAGATTTTGATGTGGCGGCAGCAGAAGCGGCCGGTGGTATCGATCTGGATGATGACTATTCACGCAACGGCGGTATTCCGCTTATCACCACTGTGATGTTGCCAAATTCACTGGGCAATTTATCCAGTGTGATTAACACCAACTTATTCCCGGCCGTCGACTGGCACAAATATCAGCAGCATCTGGTAGATAACTTCCAGAAATATACGCGGATTGAGCCGAACTACGTCTACGGCGTACAGGAAGAAATCAGCGCGGCTTATGCCCAGGCTGATTACAAATACGAAAACCTGCGCGGTAACATTGGTCTGCGTTTTGTCCGCACCACCACCACTTCCGGCTCGTCTGACAAAATTCTGTATCGCTTAGACTGGAAAGACGCCAACGGCAATCTGTTACCGGAAGCGCAGCAACGGGTGGAGAATTTCGTTTATATCGAAAAAGAAAACACCGAAAACAAAGTGCTGCCAAGCGCTAACTTAGTCTGGGATATCGACGACAACTGGGTCTGGCGTTTTGCTGCGGCCAAAGTGATTGCCCGGCCAGGGTATGACGATCTCGGTCAGTTCCAGACGCTGCGTTACACCTCAAACGAGTATTCGGCTGACCGCTCGGCCGCTGATGATTTCGACCCGATTTACGACGGCGAAGGCTGGGTCGGTTCAGGCGGTAACAGTCAGTTAAAACCACTGGAATCGACGCAGTTCGACAGCTCCTTAGAATATTACTACGGCAAAGGCTCAGGTTTTGGTGTCGCGCTGTTTAAAAAGGACGTTGATAACTTTGTGGTGCCGTTAATCATCGACACTGTGCGTGATTTACCGGTCGTGAACTTTACGCTGCCAAATGCCGGTGGCAAACAAGTGACCGCCGGTGGCGACGGCCTGACGGTGCGTAACTTCAGCACTGTGGCGAACGGCACTAATGCCAGTTCCAAAGGTATGGAAGTGTTCTGGCAACATTTCTTCGGCGGCGGTTTTGGTGTTTATACCAACTACACCCGCAACAACACCAACCAGGCTAATGTGGAGCTGGATGGGCAGAAAGTCGGTGAATCGCCGTTAATCGGCAGCTCGAAATATCAGCTGAACTTCTCGGCGTTTTATGAAGACGACCTGTTTAACTTACGGGCGTCGTACAACAAACGCGGCCCAAGTGTTGGCGGTTATAACGCGTCGTGGGAAACCAACTACTACAGCGCGGCTTATGATCAGGTCGACCTGAATGCCAACTACAACCTGACCGAAATGCTGGTGTTATCAGCCTCTGTCATCAACCTGACCAAGTCAGAAACCTACATCCACCTCGGTAACGACACCGACAAGCGTTTTATCCAGAACGCGTACGGCGGCCGTCGTTACTACATGGGTGCGACTTACCGGTTCTAAGGCTGCGCGTTTCGCGCCGGTTAGGAAAAAATACAGAGGATTAAATGATGAAACAGTTTAAAATCAACATGATGTATGGGGTTGTCGCGCTGGCGTTGACCTCGCTGTATGGCTGCGGCGGTGCTGGTGAAGCCGATCCGGCCAACATTCCGGTGACTTTAGATACCACTGCGGCTGATATCAGTGGCTCGGCGGTCAAAGGCACCCTGCGCAATGCCAAAGTTACAGTGTCACAGTTAAACGGTTCTGCTATCAGCATTGGCAGCGGTGACCGTACCGGCACGAACGGCAAAGTGGCCTTTTCGGTCACAGCCAAAGAAGGCTTTGGTCTTAATAGCATGCTTAAAGTCGACGTGGCGGCAGACGCCCAGTCCAGTATGGTCTGTGACGCGGTGAAATGTGGTCCTGTGGCTTTAGGCGAAGTATTAAGCGGCGCGCCGTTAACCGGCACTACCTTTTCAACCTTGACCTGGGTGCAGATGCCTTATGCGTCTAAGTCCGACGGTGTGGTGGATGCCCGCTTCCAGGCCAATGCGCTGACGACTATCGCCAGTAAATTGGTGGCGGCAGACGTGGCGGCTGGTCGTAATGTCTCAGTGCGGCCACTATATGAAATGGCGTTGGCAGAC
>CBFGPY010000581.1:0-2627 GCA_965650755.1 uncultured Chromatiaceae bacterium
GACTTCCGTCAGCTTTGTCTGTCATTAGCCGGCCATAAAATTTGCTTAAAACCAGTAGAAGGTTTTGGCGGCGCCGGCTTTTCAGCTTTTAAAGTCTGCGCCAACGCAGAGGATGTCTGGTTTGAACATCCGTTCAGCAACGCTGTGACGCCATTACAGCAATGGTGGGACCAGGCGAAGCAAAATCCTGACGGTTACATCATTGAGCATTATCTGGAACAACATCCGGTGGTTGCCCAGTTTCATCCGCAGTCGGTCAATACACTGCGGATCTGGGTCTATCAACTGCCGGATCGTACAGAAGTTGCTTGTGCCTTTTTACGGGTCGGGCAAAAAGGCAGTCTGGTCGACAACACCACCAGCGGTGGTCTGTTTTGCCCGGTGGATATCTCGACGGGGCGTCTGCAGTTTGGCATCAACAAAGTTGAACCCTGGCGTTTACTGCAACAGCATCCGGATTCCGGCGCGCAAATTACCGATGTGCAGCTGCCTTATTGGCAGGAATGTATGCAACTGGCCGGTCAGGCGCTGCGCGCCTTTCCACATGTGCATGTTGCCGGTGTCGATGTCGCTATCGCAACCGATGGCCCGAAAATGATTGAGCTGAATGTGCGGCCGGATCAGATTGGTCCAACCCGGATGAACCTGCCGCTGAAACGACTGGACCGTAAATTGAGCGAGGCTTATGGCAGTAAAGCCTGATGCTGTGCCACTGCAGCAGTCTGAGCCAGCGACACTCATCAGCACCACAGCTGCATTGATGCCCTGGCAACGGCCTGGCCCTTGGTATCAGGCGCTGGCGCAGTTTGTTGGTCTGACCGCGCACGATTATTTTTATCTGCAAAGCGAGACGGATAACACGCCTCCCTGGCAACTGGCAATTTGTAAAGACAGCGCTGGTCAGTCGGCCAAAAGCCTTAGTAACTATTACAGTTGCGCCCTGGGGCCGACGCCACCACTAACAGCAGCCCAGTGGCAACAATGTTTTTTGCAGCTGCGTCAACAACTGCCCAAATGCCGGCAACTGCAACTGGAGCCGGTCAGCGCCAAAGAGCTTGCGCTGTTAGGCATCGCAAACATACCTGGCTGGGGCCTGATTGCACTCCCCATCAGCCAAAACTGGCAGGCTTCAACGGCAGATTATTGGAAAAACCGCAGTTCACAGCTGCGGCATACGATTGCCCGCAAAAAGAAGAAACTCGACCAACTCGGCGCCGAGATTAACATTACCAACCAAATCAATGCGCCTTTGCAGCAGGCTTATTGGCAAGTCTATCAACGCAGCTGGAAACCGGCCGAACCTAGGCCCGATTTTATTAACCAGTTGCTGCAACAAAGCTCGGACGAAGGCACGCTGCGTCTTGGTGTGTTATCTGTCGGGGAACAACCGGTCGCCGTACAGTGCTGGCTGGTAGCCGGCGGTGTGGCCGCCATTTATAAACTGGCACAGGACCAGCAATTTGACGCCCTGTCACCCGGCACTGTACTCACCGCAGCAATGGCGGATTATGTGATGGCTGAAGACCAGGTGCATACACTGGACTTCTTAACCGGTGATGATGCCTATAAAGCGCAATGGATGGATAGCTGCAGCCCGCTTTACCGGGTGACCGCTTTCAGACTGAACGCCCCCACAGCTTTGCTGCAGTTCACCCTGCTGCGCATCAAAACCCTGCTGCAACGGCTTCGGAGCATATTTTGAACCCGGCTCAGGGAGATGCATTGGCGCCGTTGACATTGGATGGCGAATATATCCAGGGCGAACAAGGCCTGTGGTTGCTGACGCGCTGGCGCGCCCTCAACAACAGCACTGCGCTATTGATATTGCCGCCATTTGCTGAGGAAATGAATTGCTGCCGTCGTGTGTTTGCCCAACTGGCGAATCAATTAACCAACGCCGGCATAGACTGCTTTTTACCGGATTTTTACGGCACCGGTGACAGCGATGGTGATTTCAGCGCTATCTCGTTGCAACATTGGCGCAAAGACATTCTGAGCTTTTTACCGCGACTGGCAGGTTATGCTCAGGTGCACTTGTTGGGCTGCCGTTTTGGCGCCGCGCTGTTACTTGACTGGCTGCCGGACATCAGGCAATTAATTCCTGCCGGCCAGGTACTGCTGTGGCAACCACAATTAGATGCCAAGCGTTTCTGGCAGCAATTACAACGCCTGCAGCAATTCGGTGAGCCGGGCGGGCAAGCAGCAGCTATAAACACGGCTGAAACACTCTATGTCGCTGGTTATGCAGTTCCGCGCCAGCTGCAGGCAGAAGCCGCAACACTGGATAGCGCGCTGCCAGCCGATATCCGCTCCGTGCACTGGTTTGAAACGACCCTGACCGGGCAACTCTCTGCGGCCAGCCTCAAACTGCAACACAATGAGCCGGATCTTCAGATGCATGCATTGAGTGGCCAGCCCTATTGGCTCAGTCAGGAGCCGGTTGACACAGCGGCTTTACTGGATGCAACTGTAGCTGTAGTTCGAGCCCCGCTGAGAACTTGCGACCCGGAATGCAAAGCCCCTGCTATCAAGGCTGCTCCAGCTGGTGGTATCACAACACTTAGCACAGCACGTAGCACAGCATGTAGCAGAACCCCACAACTCGTCCCGCTTAAGTTAAGTGGCAC
>CBFGPY010000582.1:0-2626 GCA_965650755.1 uncultured Chromatiaceae bacterium
GGCACGAAGTAATACATCATGCCGAGGAAACCTGCAGTTAACAGGAAGCCTACTGCATTGTGACCATACCACCATTGTACCATCGCATCGACAGCGCCGGCGTAGATAGAATAAGACTTGGTCAGAGAAACCGGGATCACCATGCTGTTAACGATGTGCAGCGCAGCAACGGTGATAATGAAACCGCCGTAGAACCAGTTCGCAACATAGATGTGGCTGGTTTTACGCTTAATTAAAGTACCGAAGAACACGATAGCGTAGCTGACCCAAACCACTGCAATCAGTATATCGATTGGCCATTCCAATTCAGCGTATTCTTTGCTTTGGCTGATCCCCATTGGCAGCGTGATAGCTGCAGCGATAATCACTGCCTGCCAGCCAATAAAGGTGAACATGGCCAGCTTTTCGGCGAACAGACGTACCTGACAGGTGCGTTGTACCACGTAGTATGACGTGGCGAATAAGGCGCTGGTACCAAACGCGAAGATCACCGCGTTGGTGTGAAGAGGACGAAGACGGCTATAAGTTAACCAGGCAGTATCAAAGTTCAGTGCTGGCCAGTAAAGTTGTGCCGCAATTAAAACACCCACGCTCATGCCGACTATGCCCCACAACACTGTTGTGAGTGCGAATAGGCGGACAACTGTGTAGTTGTAGTCAACATTTAACGATTGTGTATGGCTCATGTTGAGTTCCGCTGCAGTTTTTTGCTAGTTAGTAAATGAAAACACCCGAGGGCGACCTTTCTTATTTTAGACAAGCTGCAACTGCTGCCAAACCACTGACTCAGCACGCTTTCACAACCCATCTTTGCGCCCGATCATACGAGCTTTACCCCCAAAAAGATAGGCGAATGCGCCGGTTTTATGATTTAGAACAATGTTGCTGCTCACAAAATATTCAATCGAAGCAACAATTTCCGACACGACCGAATTAGGATAGAATACCGGTCCACGCTGTAAAGGTGATTCCCGATGGATTTGAAAATTGTTGGGCTGATGTTGCTGTTTCTTTGTTGCCAGGCCTGTACGCCACAGTCGCAGGCTGAAGAAGGTCAACGCACGGTGACTAAGCAAGTGAGCAGTAAACAAAGCCAGAGCCCTGAAAAGATTGAATTAATCTATCAGCCGGCCCGGATGCTGACAGAAGCGCCTCTGGCGCTGGATATTCAGACGCCCGCAGACTGGCAGTTACAGTCTGCGCGACTGGTTGGCATCAGTATGGAGATGCCCGTGTTACCGCTGTTTTTTACTAAAACAAAAACGACGGTTGCGAGCCTTGCCCGTTGGCAAACACAGTTTTTGCTGGGGGCCTGCGCTGATGAGCAGATGACCTGGCGACTCGAGTTACAATTTAAAGATCAGACAGGCAGTTTACAGCGCCTGTCTGATGAATTTCAGGTGCACCGGCGCTAAGCCGGATGTGCCATCAACTCCTGGCGATCGTCATCTGCAGATTCAGCGCACTTTGGTCGCTCAGAGACAACCGCGCGGTCTCGGCACAAATAAACTTCGACCATTGCTCCGGCCCTACTTCTTTCGCGGCACTGCCTTTGGTCTGTCCCGGATTCCAAATCACCGAAGCATCATGGCCAGCCTGCTGTAACGCTATAGTTGCCGGCGTCTGCACTGTTATTAAGGCCGCGGTGTGTTGATAAATACGATCCATTTCTAAGCCAAATTGCAAGGCTGAGCTGTTGTCATCCGGCAGCACTTTATTGATAAAAGTCGCCGGTAATGGCGCCACCGTAGCATTTCTTACATCGTCGCAGGCGAAGTAAGTATGCAGTGCTGCCTGCTGCGTGGTTAAGTCAGCGCAATGCAGGTGCAGATGCAGGCCTTTGTGGCTGAGCAGATACTGACATTGCAGCCGTACTTTGCCACTGTGCCATGGCACCTGGTCAAATTCGGCCTGCAAAATCAGCAGGGCGTGGTCGCTGCAGCTCTCATCGGCCACCTGCTGCCACATGGTTGTACGGGCCAGACCATGATTAGGCACTGTCTTTGTCGTTAATGCAGGACTCGCCGGACCAAACCAGGGCCAGCAAATCGGCACGCCGCCCCGAATGGGTTGCTGATTCAGCCATTCAGTCGTGGGCGATAACCAGAGTAACTCTGATCCGTCACAGGTCAGCGACAATACCTGACCACCGTACAGCGAGACGACCGCGCTGTAATTGGCAAAACTAAAACGAATACAGGGTAGAGCACTGAGATGGGCGTAACCGTCCAGATGGATAAAATTGGCCATAAATTGAAGCTCTTAGAAGTGAAATGCCGCTTGATTGTGGGCTGTGCTCTCAGGTTAAGCAAGTCAGATCTTGACTGGTCGGCGTTGCAGGGATAACGGACCAGGTCGTCAAAATAACAAAGGCGACCGAAGTCGCCTTGTGTCTGCTGAAGTTTGCTTAAGACTTCATCAGTTCCACAGTGTTGTCGAGCATGCGGTTAGAGAAACCCCATTCGTTGTCGTACCAAGCCATGACTTTGACCAGACGACCATTCACGCGCGTTTCAGTCGCATCAAAAATCGACGACATCGGATTGTGGTTAAAATCGACAGAGACCAGTGGCAGGTCGTTCACCGCCAGCACCTCGAACGTGTCGGCCTTACCGTCGATCACGGT
>CBFGPY010000583.1:0-2625 GCA_965650755.1 uncultured Chromatiaceae bacterium
GTCTGATGAATGCGCCTGCCAGTATTGTATCTTTGCAGGGCATGATAGTACTGGTGCCTGGCAGTAAAACTTATATTGGCCTCAACAGTTTGATTTCCGGCGAGCAGATGGGGGCAACCGATCATCTGGGGCAACAGACTTTTTTAATTCTGATGTCATTGGTGGCTGGCTTTATTTTTGCCAATGTGGCGTTGCCACCGAAAAAGAGTCTGTAACATGGCTTCAGGCGGTCAGCGCATTTGCTCTGACCAGCCCTCTACTATCTTGTTAAAGCGACCGTCAGCCTTCAACCTTGCCAGACCACGTCGCAATTTATCTACTGTACTAGCCGGAGTCTTCAGACTGCAGGCCAGATGAAAATCCAGTGGCAAATCAGGCAATGGCAAAA
Organism: uncultured Chromatiaceae bacterium; assembly: GCA_965650755.1. GTDB lineage: Bacteria > Pseudomonadota > Gammaproteobacteria > Enterobacterales > Alteromonadaceae > Pararheinheimera. The sequence continues at coordinate 389 of CBFGPY010000583.1, forward strand.
GTTTTCTGAATTTTGCAAAAGCGACTCCAGACTCAACAGCCCGGTACTTCAGAATGGTTTCATTGATCACAACCAAATCGATGCCCTGACGCCGACCTGCCAGAACATTCAGCATATTGGCTACGTTTTCAAGAACATAAAGATTTTTTCCCTCAACAAAACCTTTGGCCAGCAGATAGTGGTGCGTGACGTCATCCCGTGTGACGGCAATGACATAATTTTTGGCCTGCTCCAAAGACTGCAGCTGAATATCTGTACGATCAGTCAAACCATAGATAGCCGTGCTGTTAAACGATAGCTCGCCAACCCAGTGAAACAGTGGTTGGCGGTCCTTACTCTTTGAGATGGAGTAGATACAGGTATCGGGGTCACGCAAGGCAAGCTGATAAGCCCGGCTCCAGGACTGGAATTCTATTTGATAGGGAATACCTGCATCGGCAAAGGTCTGCCGCACCAATTCTGTGGCAAAACCTCCGGCGACACCGTTTTGATCGATCTGATAAGGCGGCAGGTGCTCTGTCACAACACGAACCTGCGCTGTGGCGACAAATGCCAGCAGCCCAAGGACAGGAATGCTTTGACAGACTCGTAATTTGCGCACCTGGCTGCTACACCTTTCAAGTTGTATTTGGCTTACTGTAAACAGCCTGCTATCGGCAGGCAAGCCCGATCGACGAATACTTGTGCCACAAGGTTTACGCGGGTTAATTGACTAAGATTTTGCCGTCACTGACGGAATGAAGCTCTTTTTGTATACATAACATTACAAGGTGGTGATGAGTGGTGAGGTGCGCGTAAGGTGCGAATTACTTGACTTATTTAGTTGACATAAAAGCTGGGTGTTTTTAATATGGCGGCGTTTGTAACTAATAAAGTACGTGGTGTGCACAAATGTGTACACGTGAGATTTGTGCCCGGAACAACGTCTCAGAGAACTGTTACCGGACAAAGGAGCGACAGAAATGAGCAAAATTGTTGACGATTTACGGATATTGGCGGAAAAGCCGCTAAGCCCGCCGCTGGTGTTGAAAAAAGCGTTACCGCTCTCAGAGCAAGGGGCTTTATTTGTGCAGCAAGCCCGGCGCGAAATCGCTGATATCGTACATGGTCGTGACAAGCGGTTACTGGTGATCACAGGACCATGCTCTATCCACGACCCGGTTGCGGCTATTGATTACGCCAAGCGGTTAAAAGAGCTGCAACTGAAGTATGCCGACAGTCTGTACATCGTGATGCGGGTGTATTTTGAAAAACCACGCACCACAGTCGGCTGGAAAGGTTATATCAATGACCCGCATCTGGATGACTCTTTTGATTTGGAAACCGGCCTGACCCGTGGCCGCGAGCTGCTGCTGAAACTGGTCGACATGGAATTACCAACTGCGACTGAAGCTTTAGATCCAATCAGCCCGCAGTATCTGTCAGATTTAGTGTCCTGGGCGGCCATCGGTGCCCGCACTGTCGAAAGTCAGACGCACCGCGAAATGGCCAGCGGCTTATCGATGCCGGTTGGTTTTAAAAACGGCACTGATGGTAATTTAAATATTGCCTTAAACGCGCTGCAGTCTGCTGCCAGCCCACACAGTTTTATCGGTATCAACCAACGTGGTGAAGTCGCTTTGGTACAAACGGCCGGCAACCCGGACGGTCATATCATTCTGCGTGGTGGTACTAAGCCTAATTATGATGCTGAAAGTATCAACGCTGCCGTGGCGGTGCTGGACAAACATCAGTTGCCGCGCGGTATCGTGGTGGATTGCAGTCACGGTAACTCAAATAAAGACCATAATCGCCAGCCTTTGGTTGCTGAAGCTGTCGTGGCGCAACGGGTGCTGGGTAACGACGCCATTATTGGTTTGATGCTGGAAAGTAATATTTGCGGTGGCAATCAAAAAATCGTCAATGGCAAAGCCGAGTTGTACGGTGTGTCAGTGACGGATGCCTGTATTGACTGGGCCACAACGGCACAACTTCTGGCCGGCTTGCATCATCAAATGCTTGGCGTCTGCCAGGCCGCCTGAGGTTTATATGAGTATTTCCACATCGGCCCAGGCCGCATCGGCAGCTGAACTGGCACCGCTGCGCAGCCAGATTGATGCTATTGATACCCAGCTGGTTGAACTGTTGGCCGCTCGTGCCAAAGTCACGGCGCAGGTCGGGCAGGTGAAACAACAATATGCATTGCCACTTTATGTACCGGAGCGGGAAAAGGCTTTGCTTGAAGCCCGCAGAGCACA
>CBFGPY010000584.1:0-2617 GCA_965650755.1 uncultured Chromatiaceae bacterium
TTTTTGCCGTACCGGGAGAGCGCCATGAGCCAGCTGAATCTGAATCGTCCTGATGAACTACAACGCGACTGTGTTGATGATTTCTTTGAAGATTTTCGTGATGCCTACGAGCAATGTGAAAGCACGTTAATCGAACTGGAACAGCATCCGCAGCAGCCGGAATTGCTGCATGGCATTTTCCGCGTCGTGCATACCATCAAGGGTAATCTCGGTTTTATCGGGCTGTTTTCGTTAATCCCGTTGCTGCAAAGTCTCGAAGACGTACTCGACGACATCCGCAAAGGCCATATGGCTTACGATAGTTCGCTCTGTGATGTGATCCAGCTGACCTTAGACCGTACCCAACAATGGGTAGAAGCCAGCATCGCTGATGCGCCAAAACCATTAACGCCAACCGAACTGCAGCAAATTTGCCAGCGCCTGACCGGCCTCACCAGCGCTGACGAACGCTCTCGTGGCGTGCGTATTCGTCAGGTATTGGGTCTGTTAGACCCGACCCACGTGCAGGCGCTGGCTATCAAAGATGATATTCCTGAAGTAGTTAACAGCACCGTCAGCGCCGAACCGAAAGCGTCTTCTGCCGTTGACGCTTGCCGGCGGCTGCTGCAGTACTACCGCATCCGGATGGATGCCGACCTCGAATTTTTTATCCAGCTGTTACCGGCGCTGGAACAGCGTCACCCACGTTGGCAGGGGCGTTCAGCCCGGCAGTTATTTCTGGCGCTGGAAATGAACCGGTTAGCCGGCAATAAACTGGACCAAATTCAGCTGGCGGTGGCGGTGATGCTGCACGATTTAGGCATGTCGTTTTTGCCCCTTCAAATGCTTGATGCGCAGGGCCGGGCCGATCCGGAACAACTCAGTGTCTGGCAGCGTCATGTTGAAATGGGCGCGTCTTTAGTTGCCAGCTCCCCGCGCTGGCAGGATGCCGCTGCGATGATTTGGCAACACCATGAACATCAGGACGGCAGCGGTTTCCCCGACGGTCTCGAAGGCGAAGATATCAGCGAAGGCGCCCGGCTACTGCGCGTCGTGGATGAATTCGATTTATTAACCAATCAGCATGAACAACAGGAAGCCAGCAACCGGCAGCTGATCACTGCGCTGGTTGAAATCAGCAAAGCCGCCGGCAGCAAGTTTGATCCGTTTTGGGTCGGGTTACTGAATGAGGCAGTGAAGTTACATAAACAACATTTTCAGCGATAATCAAGCCAGCGCGTTCTCTTATGTTGTGGATTGATGGCGAAAGATTCTTGTTCAATTGCAATTACATATTGTTAACCAGCGGAAAATGTTTCGCAGGTTACTGCTCCTGAGTACCGGATTACATTGAATGCAGTGTGCTTTTTTAGTACAATTCATTTACTTGCAGTCTGGTTGTTTACATTCCCGCCAATAAATTTCCTAAAAATCTCCCGGAGTTAGTTATGAAAACAAGGAACGTGTTTTCCTGTTTGTTGTTGAGTATTGCCATTTTCCAGGCTCTCGCAGCAGATCTCCCGAACCCTGTGTCCAAATCGGTATTAAACGCCGATGAGAGTCAGATATTGGGGCAAGACCCGATTCGGCTGAGTTCGCAAGTTACCGCGCAGCAATCGTTAGAAACTATGCGGAATAAATTGATTGTTCGTGACAGCCATATTGTCATGATCTCCGAACTCGGTGTGACGGTTCTTGAGCGCACTCCACAAGGTTTGGTGCGGCGCCATATGCAGGAGTTTAATACATGGCAACTGAATGCTGATACGCAGATTTTTGCATCCAAAGATGGTAAAAAACTTGTGTGGTTTATTGCCAATAAACGGGTAGACGTTGATATTTTTGCTGATTATACAGCCGCGGTAAACTCACAGATAGACACTACAAACTGCTACGCAATTTTTGCTTCAGACAATCCATCGGAATTTGTTTGCTATGACGGCAATAGCAATCAGTACAAAGTGATGCAAGTTACTAATGACGGTTTAAATGTATTGGCACAATTGCCTGTGACAGAAGAGATCAAAGGCAACAGAATGCTTTACAACAGCAAAGATAAGCTGTTAGTGAGTGCAATAAATAACTTCGACAGCCAAATTATCAATATATTTCAGCTGAAGAATGGAGAGTTTAAAAGAACCGGCAGAGTGCTGAATAATATCGATGATCATAGATCTTTGAATGGATATCTCTATGATGTCGATAATGCCCGCCTGACAATGCATAACTATCACAGCCGTTCCGTAGAATTACCGATAGATAGAATCTCTGGTGTACCTGGCACTCTGATTCACAACGCAGAAACGATTAAAACTACAAATTATTATCCTGACTTCAATCTGGTAATGACAGGGGAAATGGCTATTGCCAGACCCGATTACTCACCAGCGTTTCTGATAAAACGTGATGGATTGAAGTTTCAAAAAGTCGACGTCGATGGGTTCACCAATATCGACCGCAATATCGCAATCCATCTTAACGGTGCCGGTACATTAGAATTATGGAAAAACACTCAGTGGTCATTGCAACAATTTGATGTTGAGGATGGTAAAACCATATTAAAGCAAAGCCGTGGCAGTAAGGATCGTGGCTTACCCGCACTCGAAGGTGCCTATGGTTTTAGCAGCGATGATCAGCG
>CBFGPY010000585.1:0-2614 GCA_965650755.1 uncultured Chromatiaceae bacterium
TTTGCAGCAAAATCCGGTCTGGCTGATCAGTACAGTGATGCTGTTTAGTCTGTGCGTCGGCAGCTTTTTAAATGTGGTGATTTATCGTTTGCCGGTGATGATGGAAAAAAGCTGGCAGCAGGAATATCGCGAATATTTCCAGCCGGACGAGCCAGCGCTGCCAACAGAGACTTTTAATCTGGCGACGCCGCGCTCGCGTTGTCAGCATTGCCAAACCCAACTGAGCGCTTTGGATAATATTCCGCTGCTAAGCTGGCTCAGCCTCGGTGGTAAATGCCGGTACTGTAAAGCACCAATCAGTGGCCGCTACCCTTCAGTTGAACTTTTGACTGCTGTGCTGTCTGGACTGGTGATCTGGCAGACCGGTGCGACAGCTTATGGATTGCTGCTGCTGGTGTTGACCTGGTGTCTGGTCGCACTGACCTTTATCGATATCGACAAAATGCTGCTGCCGGATCAAATCACTTTGCCGCTGCTGTGGCTGGTATTAGCGGCTTCTGCAGCCGGTGTTGGTATTGCACCACAGCAAGCTATTGTTGGCGCGGCATTTGGTTATCTGTCGCTGTGGTCAGTGTATTGGGGCTTTAAGTTGCTGACCGGCAAAGAAGGCATGGGTTATGGTGATTTTAAATTAATGGCAATTTTTGGCGCGCTGCTGGGGTGGCAACAATTGCCTTTGATTATTCTGCTGTCATCTGTGGTTGGTGCTGTAATTGGTAGTGTGATGCTCGCAGTACAGAAAAAGCAGCAAAGCACGGCGATCCCATTTGGCCCTTACATCGCCGCCGCCGGCTGGATTGCTATGCTTTGGGGCCAGCAAATCAGCGACGCCTATTTACACAGTATCGGGCTTTAAAAAGCGTGCAGCAAAGTAGCAAGCATTTCCGGGTTGGTCTTACCGGTGGTATCGGGAGCGGTAAATCAACAGTCGCGAATGCTTTTGCTGCGCTTGGCATTGCCGTAGTTGATGCCGATATTGTCGCCAGAGATGTGGTCGCCGCAGGTACAGACGCACTGGCGCAAATCAGTGAGCATTTTGGCAAACAAGTGCTGACTGCAGATGGACAACTCGACAGAGCAAAACTGCGGCAGATTGTCTTTGCCGATCCAACCGCGAAAGACTGGCTGAATCAGCTGTTGCACCCGCGCATCCGGCAACAGATGTTGCAGCAACTGGACAGTGCCTTGTCGCCATACAGCTTGTTAGTGGCGCCTTTACTGCTGGAAAACCAGTTAAATCTGTTAGTCGACGTGGTTTTAGTGGTCGACGTAGCGCCCGAAACACAGTTACACCGCACTATGCAACGCGACCAGAACAGTGCTGAACTGGTGCAGGCTATTATGGCCGCGCAGTGCAGCCGTGCGGAGCGGCTGGCAGCGGCAGACTATGTCATCAACAATGAAGCACCACCTGCCATGCTAGCTGGTGAGGTGGCAAAACTGCATCAGGTCTTTCTGCAGTTAGCTGAAGAAAAACTAGCCAAATCGCTGACTTAGGTTTATTTTAAACCTATTGTCTGCCTAATACGGAGTATGGAACTTTTGACTGACAGCTGCCTGGTCTACGAACATCCGCTGAATGAAAAAGTCCGTACTTATCTGCGCGTCGAATATCTGTTCCAGCAAGTCCATCATCAGCTGGCGCTCGCCAATGAATCACAGCAATTAGGCTTTTTCACCTCGTTATTTGCCCTGATTGAAGTTTTGGATCGCAATGATATCCGGCCGGATTTAATTAAAGACGTCGAGCGCTGTGAAGGCGCTTTGGTCAATTGGTCACGCCATCCTCATATATCAGACGACCTGCTCAGCAGCATGCTGCAAAAATCAGTGCGGTTGCAAAGTGAACTGTTACGCGGTGCCAAATTTGCCAATGTGCTGAAAGACGATAAGTTTTTAGGCCCGTTGCGCCAACGTTTTTTTATCCCGGGTGGCACTTGTTATTTTGACCTGCCGCAATTGCAATATTGGTATACGCTGGAACTTGCCGCACGGCAAAAACAGGCACAGGACTGGATAACACAGCTAACGCTGGTCGAACAGGCGATTAGTTTTGTGCTGACATTTATCCGCGAACGCGGCCAGTTCCAACAAGTCACCGCCGAAAATGGTTTTTTCCAGAGCAACACCGAACAGTTTGAATTACTGCGCCTGCGTTACCCACTGAGTTATGGTTGTTACCCGACGATTAGCGGCAATAAATATCGTTACGCCATTCGTTTTATGCAGCTGTGTGATACTCAGGGCCGGGCAACCACTGACCAGCATATTGGCTTTGAGCTGGCCTGCTGTTAAGCCGTATAATACCGCTCCTGTTGATCCCTGCTGAGTAATCCTGATGTCGCCAACTATTGTCAAATGCCCAACCTGCCAGACCGATGTGATTTGGCAGCCTGAATCCCGTTTCCGGCCATTTTGCAGCGATCGCTGCCGGCTGATTGATCTGGGAGAATGGGCCAGCGAATCCCGCCGCATCGCCGATAAAACCCCGATTGAAGCCGGGATTGGTGATGCAGATTTACTGGCACTGGAAGATGAACTGATGCAGCAGGACAATCAGTTTTTTAAAGACTAATCCAGGCTCACATCAAAACAGGCCGGCAACAGCCGTCAG
>CBFGPY010000586.1:0-2598 GCA_965650755.1 uncultured Chromatiaceae bacterium
AGATGCACAACACCAACTCGCCACACGCGCTCTGGTCATTGACGATATTTATCAGCAAACGCGTAATCAGGCACAAGCCAAGGCTTTGGATTGTGTGCTGGAACTGAATTATCCGTTGCCGGCGTATCTGCGTACTGACGAGTTGCGGTTTCGCCAGGTGTTGTTAAATCTGACCAGCAATGCGCTGAAGTTTACGCAACGCGGGAAAATCGTGATCCAGGTTAGTTATCAGTCTGGCGCTGAATTGCTGATTATCCGGATTAAAGATACTGGCATTGGTATGAGTGCAGAAGAGCTGACGAAGTTATTCCAGCCTTTTGTGCAGGCTGATGCCACAGTTACCCGCAATTTTGGCGGGACCGGACTGGGCTTGGTTATTTCGAAAAAGCTGATGCAGCAAATGCAGGGGGATATCAGGGCTGAAAGTGTGAAAGGGCTTGGCAGTTGTTTTGAGATCCAGATGCATTGTGACACTCAGCAAATCAGTCTGGTAGACCACTTTGAACCTGTTGTTAATCCGGAGCAAGCCCAACCGGAATCCGATTGTCAGCCGCAATTGCGTATTCTGGTCGCCGAAGATAATACCGACAACCAACTACTGGTCGCCGTGTTACTGCGTAAAATTAATGCTGAATTTTCCATGGTCGCCAATGGCCACCAGGCCGTGCAGAAGTTGCTGCTGGAAGATTTCGATTTAGTGTTTATGGATATGCAGATGCCGGAAATGGGTGGGGAAGAAGCGACCCGGCTGATCCGCCACGCGGGTATTGATGTACCTATTATTGCGCTGACGGCGAATGTGATGCGTGAGGACCATCAGCGATATCTGGAAGCTGGCTGTCAGGCTCTGCTCGGCAAACCAATAGTACAACACGATTTTTATGCGATGATCCGCCAGTACACCCGCAAAGATCGCCAGCTTGAGGACGAGTTGGCGTTAAAACTTGAGCAGGATCCGGCGATTATTGCGTTGAAACAGGATTTTGCCCAGCGACTACCAGCTCAGTTGCAGCAGCTCGCCCAATTGCAGCAGGACCAGAACCTGGCCGCTTTGCAGTATGAGGCACACAGCCTGAAAGGCTGTGCCGGCAGTATGGGTTTTCCGGAAATTACCCAGCTGGCAGCTGAGCTGGAGCTGTCAGCAAAATCCATGGACACCCTGGCTTGTCAGCTGATTATTCAGCGGATGCAGCAACAAACTGGCCAGCCAGAGACCTTAGTCTGAGAATTAATGTATGCAAGATAATTTTGAATTACATCCTCAGTTAGCCGCTGATTCAGTGTTTTTGGCGGATTGGCCTTTATGTCAACTCCGGTTGATTAATGACCAGCAATATCCATGGTTTATCTTGGTGCCAAGGTGCGAAGGCGCCAGGGATGTGATTGATTTAACCGAGGCCGAGCAGCAGCAGTTGTGGGCGGAGAGCCGGGCGCTCAGTCTTTATCTGCGTCAGGATTATCAACCTGATAAATTGAATCTGGCTGCATTGGGGAATATGGTGCCGCAACTGCATCTGCACCATATCGCCCGTTTTTCCCATGATCCAAGCTGGCCTGCCCCTGTCTGGGGGAAATATCCTGCTAAAGCTTATTCGACGTTACAATTAGCTGAGATCCAGCAACGCTGGTCCGAACGTTCACCGGTTTAAAGGAGTTGCTATGTCGGCGGATAATGCTTTATTGACCTTGTTGACGGAAAAACTACGCAACAATTTACTGGTGCTGCCAACTTTGCCCGAAATTGCCGTCCGTGTCCGTCAGGCTGCTGATGATCCGGATATCAATCTGCATGCGATGGCTGAAGTGATTGCCCGCGATCCGGCATTGTCTGCCAGAATGCTGAAAGTCGCGAACAGTGCATTTTTGGGACGCAGCATCAAGGTCAATACCTTAAATCAGGCGGTGACCCGGATTGGTTTGTTTCAGGTGAAGAATATTGCGACGGCCATGGCGTTAGAACAGCTTTTTGTTAGCCAGCATCCGCAAGTGCTCGAGCAAATGTGCGAATTGTGGCGCGAGACAATCGAAGTGACCTGCACCGCGATGGCTTGTCTGAAGTTTTACCAGCAGAGCCACAAACACGAACCGCTGAACCTCGATACACTGACCCTTGCAGCGCTGGTCTATCAAATTGGCGCTTTGCCAATATTAACCGAAGCCGAAAAGTATCCGGCGGTATTTGCTGAGCCGACGTATCTGCGCCATGCGATCCGCGATCTGTCTGCCAATATTGGTGTGGTGATTTTACACAGCTGGGGTTTCGCTGATATTTTTATCAAAGTGACGCAGGATTGGGCTGGGCTGCAGACAGGTGATGCGGTCTGTTATACCGATTTTGTCCGGCTGGCGACTATTGCGCGGCAACAATTTCCACTGCGCAGTAATGAAGCTCAGTTACTGGAGCATTATTTAGCGCGGGGATTGATCCCAAAAGTGAATTTTATGCAGGACCCGCAGATAGTGCAGAACTATCAGGATGCTAAAACGATGTTTATGTGAGAGCTGTACTTCGAGGCTATCCAGTTGCAAGAAACCGGGGCGATGGGCTCGCCCCGCTCTGGATTCAGGCTTTCACCAGCGGCTGAACCTGGTCTTTGA
>CBFGPY010000587.1:0-2598 GCA_965650755.1 uncultured Chromatiaceae bacterium
TGATAAGTTGCCATCGTCATTCTCCTTTGCATTCACAGATTCAGTGTAGCTAAGTTAAACCGGTTGGGAACTGCCAATGTTGTGTTGGATCAAGCCAAAAGGAAATTGGTTCCCTAGGATCATCCAGCCTCGCACTGCGGTTCAAAATAAAAAACCGCCTGGCGGCGGTTTTTTACAAAGCAGAACTGACTCTAGCGGCCAATCTGAGCCATACCAGCGACGCGGCTGAGTTCTTCGAAATTGGTGATTGTGATGAGTTTGCCGTCGACATGGATCAGTTCATCTTTGTGGAACCGGCCAAGCAGGCGGCTGATGGTCTCGACCGTTAGCCCCAGATAATTGCCAATCTCGCCACGGGTCATGGTCAGGCGGAATTCTTTGCGGGAAAAACCGCGGCTGCCAAAACGCTGCGCCAGGTTGGTGATAAACGCAGCCAGTTTTTCCTCGGCAGTTTTGCGGTTCAGTAACAGCATCATCTGCTGGTCGCCGTGAATATCCTGACTCATCAGACGCATCAACTGCTGACGCAGTTTAGGCACCTGATCTAACAGATGGTCGAGGTTATTAAATGGGATCTCACAAACCATGGCCGTTTCTAAAGCCTGTGCATAGCTTGGATGCTGTTGGTCGCCGATGGCGTCGAAGCCAATTATGTCACCAGGTAAATGGAAACCGGTGATTTGCTCTTCGCCCTGTTCGGTCAGGGTGTAAGTTTTAAAAGAACCGGTACGCACGGCGTACAATGCCTGCAAAGGTTTACCGGCTTCAAATAAATGGTCACCTTTGTGGGACGGGCGTTTACGCTGGATGATTTGGTCCAGCTTATCCAATTCGGAGTCGTTGAGCGTGAAGGGCAGACACAGCTGACTGAAGCCGCAGTGCTGACAGTTAATGCTTGAAGGTGAACTCATCGCAGGTTTCCAAACTCCATCCAAAGTATGCTCAGCTTAAAAAACCAGAGCCCGAAGTGCAAGGTAAATTGTCTGTAACGCGTAGGCAGCTAAAACAGCGGCCAGTGCGTAGCGCACCCAGCGCTGTTGCTGCAGTTGTCGCAGTGCATCAGCAGTTTGGCCCGCCAGCAGTACCGCAGGTAGGGTGCCAAGGCCAAACATCAACATCCACACAGCGCCTTGCATCGCACTGCCACTGCCAAGGCTCCAACTGAGTGCAGAATAAACTAAGCCGCAGGGCAGATAACCCCAGCACAGACCATAGGCATAGGCTTTTGCTGCGGAGTTGAGCGGCATCAGTCTCTGTGTGAGCGGCTGCACCAGTCCCCAGAGCTTCTGTCCGGCTTTTTCCAGTCTGAGCAGACCAAACCACAAGCGACTGATATAAAGTGCCATTGCCAATAACATCAGGCCGGCAAATAGCTGTAAAAATTGCGGTAGCAGGCCAGTACTGCCAACCAAAGTTGCGCCGATACCACCAAACAAAGCACCGGTGAGTGCATAGCTGCTGATCCGGCCAAACCCCAGCATCAGCTGGAGCAGGGCGCGCGTGGTGCGCGACGCTGGCATCAGCATCTGCAGGGCGCCGGCCATGCCGCCACACATCAACAGGCAATGCGCACTGCCGAATAAACCGACAAAAAATGCTGCGAGAAGATCAGGGTTCACGGGATTGTGGAGTGGCTTGGTCGTTTGTCTTAGTGTCAGCAGCTGGTTTTTCATTAAACAGAATACTGAAGCCTTCTTTATCGAGGTCATCAAACTGTTTTGAGCGCACAGCCCAGAAAAACACTGCGATGCCAATCATCACAAAGATGACGGCAATGGGGATCAGCACATAGATAATACTCATGCTTTGAGCAACCGTAATGAATTAGACACCACCAGCAATGAACTGCAGGACATGCCGATCACTGCAACATAAGGCGACACAAAGCCGCATACTGCCAGCGGAATAATAACCAGATTGTAGAGCGCTGCCCACCACAGATTTTGTTTCACTACTGTGCGGGCGCGACGCGCACCATCAATCAGTGTTTGCAGTTGTTGTAGATCGTTATGCAGCAGCACCACGTCAGCCTGATTTTTTGACAGTTCAGTACCGCTGTCCAGCGCAACCGATACGTGGGCCGCATGAAAGCAAGGGCTGTCGTTGATGCCATCACCAACCATCAGCACAGTTTCGCCGGCTTGCACCGACTGTTGAATAGCTGCAACTTTTTGCTCCGGACTGCAGCCTTGCCACAATTCGCTGATGCTAAGCTGTTCTGCAACAGCAGGCGCCGCGGCTGAGCCATCTCCGGTTAAAATCGCCAGCTTCAGCTGACGTTGTTGTAATGCTGCGACCAGTTCTGTCACTTCTGGACGCAGCTGGTCGGCCAACTGCACAGATGCTGCCAACTCGCCGTCGATACTAAAGCAAACCTGGGCGCCGATCACGCGCGGGTCCTTTGAGTCAATGCCACAAAAATCCGGCCGGCCAATTCGCAGGTGTTGCTGCTGATACCAGGCGGACAAGCCGGCACCAACCGTCAGATTGACTTGCTCAAGAGACACTGCCTGCTGTAAATAAGGGTTGAAGGCACGGGCTATCGGATGTTCAGACTGCTGCTCCAGGTTGGCCATCAGATTCAGCAATTCTGTTTGC
>CBFGPY010000588.1:0-2595 GCA_965650755.1 uncultured Chromatiaceae bacterium
ACTCTATCCAGCTGAGCTATGCGTCCATCTAATCTAAAAACAACTGGCGGAGGGAGAGGGATTCGAACCCTCGATAGAGTTTCCCCTATACACCCTTAGCAGGGGTGCGCCTTCAGCCACTCGGCCATCTCTCCGCGCTACGTTGCGGTGCGTATATTAATGTTTCAGGAAAATAAGTCAAACAAAATTTTGAGCCACTCTGCGCGATTGCCGACCTTTTAGACAATCTGCGCAATTATTCACTAACCTGGCCATTTTTCACACAACAAAACAATAAAAACAATGATTTACCAAAACAGACTTATTGATCATCATCCTGGCTGTAGCTACCTGGTGTGCCCTTTTCAGCCTGAATTCGCATATAGATCTCTTCGCGGTGCACAGACACTTCTTTTGGCGCATTCACCCCAATCCGTACCTGATTCCCTTTAACACCCAACACTGTGACAGTCACTTCGTCACCAATCATTAATGTCTCACCAACGCGACGGGTCAAAATAAGCATTCGTTTGCTCCTATCCTTTAATCCCAGATTTCCCAGCGATAACTACGACGCTTGGTTTTGTGCCAACGCGTCCATGTCTTCAATGATAACTCAGCATTCAAATTTATGAAAATCCAGCGATTAATTATCGCTGCCGAACAAAACCTGATGCAATTTTGCCGCGGTGGCGTCAACCTGTTCAGCCGCCATCAGCACCGAGAGCCGGGTGTCTGTCTGATACACAGACCACAGCTCAATGTTCAGCAAATCTAACAACTGGTGCACGCGGGCCACTATATCAGCTTGTGTACCGATGCCGCAGCCAACTACCGACAGTTTAGCAAGATTTGCCTGAGTACGGAGTGCAGCGCCCTGACAATTTTTCAGTAATTCCCGAGCTTCCTCAGCCACTTGCTGCCAATCCGCATTCGCCAGTACCCATTCTGTTTGCGAAATGCTGCCCGTCTCGGTTCGCAGCATGTCGATGTCAATGTTCCGTGTGCTCAGTAATTCCAGCACAGCAGATACCAACTCAGGACTGGCCTGTTCCAGTTGAACCCGTGTCAGACCATGCTGACAGGCAATACCCGACAACATTGGCAGCTGTGGCATATCGCGATACACCATCAAAGTGCCGGCATCCGGCCGAAAAGTTGACAGCACACGCAACAACACCTGAAAACGGCCGGCATACTCGACAGAGCGCGAATGCAGTACTTTAGCGCCGACACTGGCCAGTTCCAGCATATCGCCAAAGGGAATAAACGCTAAGCGCTGCGCCGTCGGACAAATCCTTGGATCAATGGTATAAACCCCATCCACATCGGTATAAATCTGGCATTCATCTGCTTTGAGCGCCGCTGCAAGCGCAACGGCTGACGTATCAGAGCCACCACGGCCGAGCGTCGTCAGGTTGCCTTCGAAGTCGCGGCCCTGAAAACCGGCCACGACCACAATGTGACCTTGCTCCAGTTCCTGTTGCAACCGGTGCGTCTCAACCTCTTCAATGCGGGCACGCCCAAACTTATTATCGGTGCGGATACACACCTGGTCTGCCAGCAAGGACACCGCCGGATAACCACGTTTAATCAGTGCGATGGCTAACAGCGCCACTGTGACTTGTTCGCCGGCGGCCGCCAGCACGTCCAGCTCACGGGGCGCCGCTTTGACATCAATCTGCTGGGCCAGCCCCAAGAGCCGGTTGGTGTCACCGGCCATCGCCGAGACGACAGCTACGACTTTATGCCCGGCCTGCACAGTGCGGATAATCAGCTCTGCGACCGCTTCAATCCGTTCGGTGGTTCCAACTGAGGTACCACCGAACTTTTGGACCAGTAGTGCCACCTGTTACAGCTTCGCTGCCAGATAGTCAGTCGCAGCTGCCAATACTTTGCCAAGCCCCGCCACGTCGGTACCACCAGCCTGCGCCAGGTCAGGCTTGCCGCCGCCTTTGCCACCAAGCTGTTCAGCCGCCCAGCCAACCAATTGGCCGGCATTCACTTTGTCAGTCAGATCTTTGGTCACACCAGAGATCAAACTGACTTTACCTTCACTGGCAGTACCCAGCAGAATGACACCGGAGCCGATGTTGTTTTTCAGCTCGTCGACCATAGTGCGGAAGCCTTTTGGATCGACGCCGGCAAGCTCTGCAATCAGCACTTTGGTGCCGTTAATGGCGACTGCTTTTTCCAGCAATGACGCACCGGCGGCACTGGCCATTTTCGCTTTTAACTGCTCCAGCTCTTTTTCCAGCTGTTTGCTGCGGTCTAAGGTCTGCACCACGCGCTCGCCAATCGACAGCACGTCGCCTTTTAATAAAGCGGCAACCTGCTGTGCCTGCTGTTCCAACTTGTGCAGGTACGCCAGCGCGCCAGCGCCTGTCACAGCTTCAATCCGGCGCACACCGGCGGCGATACCGCTTTCGACCACAATTTTAAACAGGCCGATATCACCAGTGCGGGCCACGTGGGTGCCGCCGCAGAGTTCAATCGAGAAGTCGCCCATCGACAACACCCGTACATCGTCGTCATATTTTTCGCCAAACAGCGCCATGGCACCGGCGGCTTTGGCCGCATCCAGCTGCATCAGCCGGGTCAGCACTTCATGGTTAG
>CBFGPY010000589.1:0-2589 GCA_965650755.1 uncultured Chromatiaceae bacterium
GTACCGACAATGACAAATAACAGCGCAGACCATTCAGCTCGAACCAAAATGAACACCATCAGGGGACTTCAAACGCTTTTTAAACGATTAAGCAGAAAGTTCGAGAATCTGGCTGTTGCATCGGATTACAGTAGTGACGATCTGCTGAACGACAGAATTACAGCCCTTGAACTACGCGTAGCAGTCCTTGAACAAAAAATTGTTCGTTCTGAACAAAATGAGTCCTGATAAAAAATATTTAGGCAACTGATTTTTGCCTAACTCGTAAAATTTACCCCCTCCGAATAAGTATTTGTAAATAATGGAGAAACCATCCTTCAGACTGCGCCATTGTCGCAAATCTTTCGAGATCATGTATTTCCCTAAATCCAGGGAATGGTCAGTCCCTGATTACCTTATTAACTTTGCAATATCCGCTTTAATTGCAAAGCGTCTGTCCGAGAGCCACTAGAGCCATAGTCAGCAATTGGCACAAAGCGTCTTTCCGGTGCAAAGAGGCTTGCTGGTAACCAGCCCTCCAATAGCGCTCCGTCCGACGAAAATTCTGGTTTCGCCCGTCCGAGAGCGCCTGAAACAGGCTCACTCATTGTTGCCACAGCTCGAAATAGCACCACTATTCCTTCGCTGTGCCGCCTTGATTGAGTTTGTTTCAGGCCGCTCTGCTGTTCACTTCTTAAACTGATCGGTGCTCTAGTGGGCATGACACAGGATTAAGCCACCTGAAATAACCAGCTGTTGAGCCAATCATAGGAGGGGGCTGTCTGGTCTGCTGTCCGTTCTGCTGTTATCGGGGCTTGCAGTAACTGCTGATAGTGGTGGATATTGCTGGTATCGCCGCATAACACTGCGCCCTGGATCTGGCCGTTTAACAGCCAAATTCGCCGGTAGTCGCCTTGTGCCTGGTCTTGATACACCAAGGTTTTAAGTTCCGGAGCTGTGCTTTGCAGTAGCCCCGGTATGTCGCCGACTGAACTGATGGAGAGCCCGCTAATTTTAAGGTTGGTGGCGATCTGGTGGGATTGATAGTGCGCGCTGGAGTCGCCGGTTAACCGGGCTGCCAGAACTGCCGCTTGTTGGTAGACGGGGGCGACCAGACCGACGGTTTCGCCCTGGCATTCGGCACATTCGCCGATGGCAAAAATATTGGGATCACTGCTTTGCAGCTGCGTGTTGACCACAATACCGCGCTGACAGTCGAGCCCGGCGCTGCGGGCTAATTGGTCTTGCGGCTGGACGCCAAGTGCGGCGATCAGCAAATCTGCCGCCATGGTGCGCAGGCCTGCCGGCTCTGACACGGCCAGTTGCAGCTGTTGGCCAGCACTTTGTACGCCATTTAGCTGCGTTTGCAGTAACACCTTGATGCCGCGCGCTTCTAATGCGGTTTGCAACAAGGTTGCGGCCGTTTCATCCAGTTGCCGGTTCATCAGATAAGGCCCACGGTGACAAATACTGACCCGATAATGTGCACTGAGCGCGGCTGCGGTTTCCAACGCAATAAAACCACCGCCCTGGACCACGATATGGCTACCCGGCGCCATTGCGCTGATCCTGGTGACGTCTGTGGCGGTGCGCAGCGCCATGATGCGGCCTTGGTTCAGCGCATGTTTTGCTGAAAGCGTCTGACAAAAATCCGGCAGCAACGGCGCAGAACCTGTCGCCAGAACTAACTGCCGATAGCGAAAACATTGCGCCGACGCGGTGTGGATCTGTTGTGTGTCGCGGTCGATTGCCACGACTGTTTCGCCGGTCAACACAGTGACCGCATTTTTGCCAGTCTGCAGCGCTGGTAAAGCGATGTCTGTGGCGGCATTTTCAAGCAACTGTGGCAGCAACACCCGGTTATAAGCCGGCTGCGCTTCTTCCCCCAGCACCAGAATACGGGTTTGCCGCGACGACAAACGCCCGAGCTCTTGCAGCAGGCGATGAGTTGCCATGCCAAAACCGACGATGACTAAGTCATAGCTGGGGCTGCTTGCCGTCATGCACGCACCTCATCTTTGACGAGTCGTTTGTCCTGGCTGGCTTTTGCTGAAGCAACGGGTAGTGGCTCCACTTTGCGTTGCTTTTCATACAGGAAACTTAAAACCTGATGCCGGTAGTGGTTGTATTTCGGGCAATCTGCCAGCGCCAGCCGGTCGCGCGGACGCGGCAAATCAATCTGCAGCACTTCACCGACAGTTGCCGCGGGGCCATTGGTCATCATGACGATACGGTCGGACAGCAGCACGGCTTCATCGACATCATGGGTAATTAAAATGACAGTGTTGCCGAGTTCTGCCTGAATTTGTTGTACGCTGTCCAGCAAATGCGCCCGTGTCAGTGCGTCCAAAGCGCCAAAAGGTTCATCCATTAACAACACTTGTGGCTGCATTGCCAAAGCGCGCGCTATACCTACCCGTTGCTTCATACCGCCGGAAATTTCCGCCGGCTTTTTATCGCGGGCGTGGCTCATCTGCACCAGTGCCAGATTGTGTTCTATCCAGTCTTGCATCTGGCTTTTGGTCATTTTGCCGGCAAACACCTGACGCACTGCCAAAGCAACGTTTTCATAGACCGACAACCAGGGCAATAACGAGTGGTGCTGAAACA
>CBFGPY010000590.1:0-2587 GCA_965650755.1 uncultured Chromatiaceae bacterium
AAGGATTGCCAGATTCGCCATGGTATTAGGATGTTCTGGTTCCAGTTTCAAACTTTGCAGATAAGCGCGCTCGGCATAATCCGGCATCTGCCGTTGCCGGTACAGGACGGCCAGATTGTTCCAGGTGGCCGCAACCGCAGGAGAAACGTCGGCAGCAGCCTGCAAATACCGATACGCTAAATCAAACTGCTGTGTCAGCATCGCATCTGCGGCTTTGTTGTTGTAAAACAGCGCGACTATGTCATTTTCGCTGATTTTACGCACAGGTAAGCGCTCCCGCGAACCGCCGGCACGTTCAAAATCAATCAGGAAATTGTGATCTGCTGAAATAAAAGTTTTAGTCAGCGTTTGCATGTAGGGTGGCGTCACGACCAGATTGACGTGGCCGTTTAGCACGCTGGTACCATTACGGGTGATCCAATATTCCGGGATCTGCACATCCTGAAACTGCGCTTTAAAACCCAAAGCCCGCGCCAGACTGTAAGACAAAATAGTCAGCGACAAACAATTGGCTTCGCGCTGCTCATAGGTTTGCAGTGCCGTTAAAGTGGCATTGTTGACGTATTGCAACGGGTCTTGTTGTTCGCGGAATATGAACTTCAATAGCGCCAGACTGCGGTCACGTGGCATACCATAAGCCAGCACTTCCTCTCTGGCCTCAGAGATCAGCGCTTCGGGTAAAGCAAAGATTTGTTCTTTGGTTTCAATCGGGGTGTTAACCGGCATAAACGCCTGATTATTCAATAGGTTTTCGGTCGCAACAGCCTCAGCATTTTGCGGCAGTTGCTGACAAGCACTCAGGCTCAGCACACTGAGCAGCAGGAAAAATCGCCACATCACACACCTCCGGCCGCAGCGGTATTTGTCATCTGGCTCTTGCCAGAAAAGCATCCTTTAGCTTTAAGCTAATAACCGGGAGTTTGTCAATTATTTGTGACCGGAAGGTCTGAAATGGGATAAGCAGGGATAGTCAGGAAATCTGGCCAGGCGCGCCTTTGATTCAGGCAATATCAGCGCAGCATCCGACAAGGCAACAGCCATTGCAGCCGAAAACCAAAAGCCGGGTCATAGTGTAAACACAACAAAGTGCCCTTTTTCACTTGTATGCTGGGTTCGGGCTGACCGAGACACAACGCCAGCAATGCCGACAACTCAGGTTCATGTCCCACCAGCAGGGTTTGCGCGGGCCAATTTGGCATAGCCTGCAATAACTGCTGATATTGCGTCTAGGGGGCGGTGCCATGCGATAACCACAACGTTTCCGCGATGTCGCAGGTTAAATCTGCGCCCGCAGCAACCAGCATCGCCGTTTGCATCGCCCTTGGGTAAGGACTGGTCAAAACCAGTTGCGGCTCGAGCTGTTGACGGCGGATAAAGCTGCCAATCCGTAACGCCTGCTGCCGCCCCTTCTCCACCAGACAACGGTCCACATCCGGTCGAAGTACAGAACGGTCTTCAGCTTTGGTATGACGTAACAGGTAAATGGTTTGAACTGACATTCCGCCTCCGCATGCATTGCAAAGACCAGTGTCCGCGATCCAGATGACAAGAACAAGACAGCAGCAGGGTGAAGACGGTCTTTCAGCAAGCCAATAGTTTGGCTTGCTGCCGGCTGAACGCCTGTACCTCTGGTACAGGCCGGAAGGTTGCGAAGCAATTTTCTACATGGATGTAGAAAACACAAAACCGCTAGGAGGCGGTTTTGGACGGCGGCACGCCGGTCCCGCAGGGATTTTTGGCGAATGCCAAAAACAAAAAATCCAGCATTAAGCTGGATTATTTGGTGCCTAGGGGGGGACTCGAACCCCCACGCCGCGAAGCGCTAACACCTGAAGCTAGTGTGTCTACCAATTCCACCACCGAGGCATGTGTTCTATTTGTTGTCTGCGACTTTGGTGCCTAGGGGGGGACTCGAACCCCCACGCCGCGAAGCGCTAACACCTGAAGCTAGTGTGTCTACCAATTCCACCACCGAGGCATATGCCGCCGACGCCGTGCATATTATGCGCCAGTGGCAAAGTCGTCAACTGCTGATTGCAAAAAATCTGGTAAATGCCGTGCGATTGCACAATTCCTCAGCAACCTGAAGTTTTCTTCAGCAGCAAGATGACATCCCCCCCTCTGCCACGGCAAAAAAAAACGGAGCCAGTGGCTCCGCTTTGATCAAATACAGTGATTAGTATTTGGCTTTTTTCAGCAGACCAATTTCTTCCAGCCGCTGTAACAGGTAATCATTTGAGTTGATCGGCTCCGGGTAACGATTCGGATTTTCAGCCGTGATACAGCTGCTCAGCGTTTCAATCACATAGTCCGGATTCGGATGCATAAAAAATGGGATCGAATAGCGTGGCTGACCTGCCGCCGCACCGGCCGGGTTGACTACCCGGTGAGTGGTCGATGGCAACACGTGGTTAGTCAGTCGCTGCAACATATCACCGATGTTCACTACAATAGTGCCCGGAATGGTCGTTACCGGCAGCCAGCTGCCGTCGCGACGCAGAATTTCCAGACCCGACTCGTGTGAACCAACCAGCAACGTGATGAGGTTAATATCTTCATGCTGACCGGCGCGGATACTTTGTGTCGA
>CBFGPY010000591.1:0-2581 GCA_965650755.1 uncultured Chromatiaceae bacterium
GAGACGCCAGCCACCGGGTGATGCCGCCGGATACACGGCAGTTTGCCGATCTGCGATAGCAACACTGCCGGCGGCTACCTGAGGCCTGGGCGTGGCGAGCCGTGGAGTCTGCAGGCGCTCGTTGATAAAACCAAGATAAGCAAAACCCGGCGCAAAACCGATGGCATACACCTGATAAGACTGATTACTGTGCAAGCGGACAAGCTCTGCAACGCGAAGTTGATGCATAGCGGCAACTTCAACCAGATCGGGCCCGGTCTCTAAGCTGTAATAACAAGGCAATTCAATGATATTGCCTGTTGCGATCGTTGCCGGGCGAAATAACATGGCACTGGCATCGCGTAGCTGCGCCGCTATTTGTTGATGGTCCGTTTTCAGTACATCAAAAATCAGCAGCACCGAGGTATAAGAAGGTACCAGCTCAAGTAAGGCATCCCCTAACAGCAGTGGTAGCTGTAACCGCAGGTTTTGCAGCAGCTGCATCAGTTCGGGGCCAGGGCCGGCTGGGGCAAAATCAGTTAAATCCAGCAGCAGTGCCTGTTCGCTGTGGACACACAGCCGCACCGGCATGTCCTGACTCAGGCGGGTCGACAGCAACATTTACAGTACCGCCAGACTGGCATTGGTCAGGTCCGTCACCAGCATACAACCCGGACTGTGGCTAAAAGCTACATCCGGTCTGGCATGACGGATAGCGACTTGCGGGGTCACCCCACAGGCCCAGAACACCGGCAGCTCACCGGCTCGCAGCGTGACGACATCGCCATAATCTGGTTTGTAAATGTCATGGATCCCAATCAGTGCCGGGTCACCCAGATGCACAGGCGCGCCATGCACGGTCGGAAACCTGCTACAAATCTGAATGGCGCGAATAGCATCCGCAGCCAGCATCGGCCGCATACTGACCACCATCTGGCCCTGAAATGGCCCGACCGGCGTCAGCGCAATATTAGTGTTATACATCGGCACATTTTTTTGTTCGCTTTGGTGACGCAGTTCAATCCCGGCTTGTTGCAATGCATCTTCAAACGAAAACGAGCAACCAAGCAGAAAACTGACCATATCAGCACGCCAGTACGGTGATAAATCGTTGACACTTTCTACCAGCGTGCCATCGCGGAACAGGTTATAACGCGGTGCGTCGCGGCGGATATCCAGCACTTGACCACCAAGCCGTATTTCAGCTTGCCCCGGTTTTTCCGCAACAGCAATCAGTGGGCATGGTTTTGGGTTGGCGAGACAAAATTTGAGAAAATCTCCGGCCAACACTTCGGGCAATATCGCCAGATTGACTTGCACATAGCCATTAGCCAGGCCTGCTGTCGGGCCTTGCAATAGTCCTTGTCGCGCTGCCATGCGTACGGCTTGTGGTGTTGAGCTGGCGTTTAGTTGCATCGGAGTTCCTCAGTCAGTCTGCCCTGCGGTCTCTATACACTGGCATAACCATGGCGCACCGCCAATGATAAAATGCTGAAAAACAACAAATATCCCGATAGAATGGCGATGCTGTGCGCGCTTGTGCTGCACAAAGCGCCAAGTGAGAGGTGGCTGATGACCACAAACCGACACTCCCGTAACCGCAGCCTGCTGCTTTTGTTGCCGGCTTTGTTGGTATCCGCTTGCAGTGTCAAACCGCCGGTCCCGCTCAGCAGCCAAATCAATACTGAGCATCAGTCAGTAAACCGCAACGAGCGCGTGCGGCTTTTAGTGCTGCATTACACTGCGATTAACTGGGAGCGTTCACTCAGGGCACTGACTCAGCCCGGCGCGACCGCAGTCAGCGCACATTATCTGATCCCGGAAAGTTTTGACCCAACCTACCCTAAAGGCAAAGCGCTGCAGGTTTATCAGTTGGTCCCGGAAACACAACGCGCCTGGCATGCCGGCGCCAGCCAATGGGAAGACAGACAAGCATTAAATGACCAGTCGATCGGCATCGAACTGGTGAATCAGGGCTGGTGTCATCAACGCCAAAGTGTTGTTGCCGGCAGCGTTGCTACTGATCCGGAGAATACCTTGTGTCTGACACCGGATTTTGACCCGGCACAGTTGCAATTACTGGCTGCGCTAATAAAAGATATTCTGGCGCGCAATCCGGAGATCACAGCGACCCGGGTACTGGCGCACAGTGATATTGCGCCGTCGCGAAAACAAGACCCAGGCCCGCGCTTTCCATGGCAATGGCTGGCGCGCCAGGGCATAGGAGCCTGGTATGACGAGGCGGTGTTACTGAAATACTGGCAAGGTCTGCAAGCTTTGCCACAGGTCGAAATGGTGCAGCGCGCCTTGCGGCGTTACGGTTACGCAATTGCCATCACCGGGGTTTGGGACCAACCAAGCCGCGATGTGCTCCGTGCCTTTCAGCGCCATTTTGTACCAAACCGCGTCAGTGGAGAAATAGACGTAGAGACTGTGGCCGTGCTTTGGGCCTTGCTGGAAAAGTATTTTCCTGACAGTCTGACCGGAAAACAAAGTCTGGCGCTGCCGTTGCGATAAGGCGCCGGGCCCGA
Organism: uncultured Chromatiaceae bacterium; assembly: GCA_965650755.1. Classification (GTDB taxonomy): domain Bacteria; phylum Pseudomonadota; class Gammaproteobacteria; order Enterobacterales; family Alteromonadaceae; genus Pararheinheimera. Next base: position 2,511 of record CBFGPY010000591.1, read on the forward strand.
TAAAAAATAAAAAAAGAGGTGATCTTTGGCAGAATGGATGACGCTAATCCCGGCAGTTGTGGCTATTGCTG
>CBFGPY010000592.1:0-2561 GCA_965650755.1 uncultured Chromatiaceae bacterium
TAACGTCAACAACAACGTCCTTAACTTCTTGAGTAATTCTGGATATAAATACGGCTTTAAATGCAGAAATTGCTGCTGCACCTCCAGATGCTATTGCAACTATTGACGCTGCAACCGCAGCATCGGACAGCGATCTTTCGACAGCGCCTTTCAAATCTTGATAGTCCGGTGCGCTTACTGTTAGCCAAATTTCATTTTTGTATGTGCGAAATTCAGTCTTCCATCCAACGCAAAATTTTGTAGGTGGAAAATCAGTTCTTGCCCACTTTACGCATTTTGCTCGCGATTCTGGAATTGGATTATCCCATGCAGCTATTTTCTCTTTGACCCAATATGACTGATTATTGGTGTTTTTGTTTACTTGGGAGGAAACAGTGGCGGTATCAACTCCGATCTTAAATTCATCCGAAGTTCCAAATACAAAAATTTCAAAGTCCACTAACTGCTCATGTTGCTCACTCATGGTTCTAGTCCTTTACCCCAGTTTTGTGACGACAGTCCTTGCCAAGGGTCAATGACACAGACTCACGAATTACTCATATTTGCATATAGTGTCACCACACATTCTCCGGTTTTACTAGATTGTCAACCGGTGTTAACTTGTTTACAGAAGATAACTAGATCTACACCATTAATGCCACTTCCGCTATATGAGCGGTCAAGCAACATTGCCTTTTAACGGTCTATTTTTTCTGTTGATCCATTTTCGAAATCTGAACGTTTTTTCTCTCCTGGCAACAAATGAATGACGCCTGTTGATTCGCGAAAAGCGTGTCCATATTGTTGTGGTTCAATCAAATAACCAACTACCGCTGCGCATTCGCACATATTCACAATCAGAGCCTTTTTTAGTTACAAAAAAACTGGTGAACTTAAGCTTTTATTAAACCTTGCAAGGGTAAAGGGCAGCTATCAGAGCGGCATAATTTGAGTAGTAACTTTGCTGCAAGGGCTGATACGCTGAAATTAAAAATGCGTGGTATGTTAAATGCGATTAGTTAGTAACTAGTTCTTTGTCGTAAAACGGCGGCCGCTTCCACTCGTCTACATAGTCAAAAAAATCCACTTTTTGCTCTGCCATTTTGATCTTTATCCTTTCGCGCAGCAGTGGCACTTCTTTATCAAAATCGTCGTAGCCCATCAGGCTGACCTTGCCGCTAGTAATATGGATTTTAATTAGGTCAATGTCGGTCAAATCGCCGTACAGTTGAAGGGCGGCACCAACATAAACCCGCAGTAATGCAGGCAGGTCATTCAGGTAGTCTTTGTGCAGAACGAGTGAATGCCCTTCGTTTAGTTGGCTGGCAGGTAAAGTTTGATGTGCATCGTTGCATGCAGCTTCAATCAGTGCAGGCTGCGCAATCATTCGTAATAAGCTACTGGCTTGCGCTTCTGCAGATTTGAAGGTAACAAAAAATTGGCGGACATCATGCTGTATTCTGAGCGGCATTTTTTGATATTGCCGGCGTTTTTCAAACAAGTTGAGGGCAAAGTACACCAATAAATCCTGTTCGCGTTGCTTAGCAATGTGAACCAAGGCATCTGCATCATAAAACTGCTGTAGCCATTTGTTTAAGGTGCGCTGAGAGCCGGTTACATTTATCAGTTCGTTGAGTGGCGGATATTCATCTGTACTCGGCAGGCGGCCAAGTTCCAGGCATTGTTGCCACAAATTATCGAATTGTGCCTTGTGCTCAGTGAGTAATGCTTCTTGTTGGGCCTTTTTGCTGATGCGTGGTTGGCGCTCCGGCCGAGCAATTGGGCGACTACGCTGTTTACTGGCTAAAAACAGCTGCTCCGCGTCTTTATCTTTGAATACAAAGAAAATCCCTGGGGCTACAGCGACTGGCACCTCGCCAAGACTGCGTTCGATAAACCCTTTTAGTTCAGCCTGCTGATAGTACTTCTGGAATGTATTACGGCTGGTCAAAACGCCATCTTTATAGGGTTTAAAGCGGGCAATAAAATCGTCATTTGCGAGCATTGCCGACACCACCAACAGTTTATCGGCTAGTTGCCATGCGCCGGTCAGCGCTGCCAAGCGCTCGTCCACATCTTCAATCACATTAATGACGTAGCCTAAATTGACGATGTCTGCATTGTTAAGCGGGCTATCAGGCCGGAAATTCGGATCCCAACCTTGCGCCTGAATCCCCTTGTCTTGCAGCTCAGTTAAGTCGTCACCTCGGCCACAACCGTAGTCAAAAAAACTCAGTGCAGACTGGATAAAACCATGCCGCTCTAGCAGCTTGACTGGTTGTGAAAGATCTTTGCGCACTATCGCTGTCCGGTGCCGGTCCACTTTATGCTGCTCTTCGGGAGGCAACATCGCCGCGCGAAACACACGGCCATCAAGCAGCACATAACCTTTTTTTTCGATAAGACGCAGCCAGCTATCCCGAAATCCGATGAACTGGGATTGCTCATAAAGTCCTGCCTGTTCAGCTTCTTGTGTTATGTCCATGTATTCCTGATATATCGGATGATATGGAATCAGCATTAGCAATTTTCGATGAAAAATTTGCGGGTTTTAAACGATTTTATATCGAAAATTTTTATTA
>CBFGPY010000593.1:0-2560 GCA_965650755.1 uncultured Chromatiaceae bacterium
GCCAGTCGTTCGCGCATTGCGGCAAATAACACCAGCACCAGACTAAAACCGACTGCTGCACCAAAACCATACACCACTGACTGGAACAGACCATGACTGGCGTTGACGTTCAGCAGCGCAACGCCAAGCACTGCGCAGTTTGTGGTGATGAGAGGCAGAAAGATGCCTAATACGCGATACAGGGCCGGACTGGTTTTGTGCACCACCATTTCAGTAAATTGCACGACGACTGCAATCACCAAAATAAAGGTCAGCGTCCGCAAATACGCCAGGTCGAGCGGCAGCAGAATATAGCGGTCCACCAGATAACTGCAGAGTGAGGCCAAAGTCAGCACAAAAGTGGTAGCCAGACACATACCCAGCGCTGAATCGAGTTTGTTCGAGACGCCCATAAAAGGGCAGAGGCCGAGGAACTTCACCAACACAAAGTTATTCACCAGGATGGTGCTGATCAGAAGTAAGAAAAATTCAGTCATGATGTGGTCTCACTGCGCAGTGATTGCAGTTTTTCAGCAACCAGCGCCTGTGGCAGACAGGCTCTGGCAACGCCCTGTGCGTCAGGGGGCGCTATTATGCTCGGTTGCGTTGACGCATACAACCGTAACTATTTTGTGGCTATTACCGGGTTAAATGGGTTGTGGTTTACCGATGTAATAACCTTGGGTGCCGTCAATAAACAGCGACTCCAGCATTTGTTTCTCTTCCTGCGTTTCGACGCTTTCAGCAAAAACACCCACACCGATCCGGTGTGCCAGGTCGACCATTAACCGGATGAAATACTGGTTGTTTTTGTCATCATCGATATGCCGGGTATAGCTGCCGTCCATCTTGATAAAGTCCGGTTTGATGTCACGGAAAAATTTAAAGGACGTCATGCCGGTACCAAATTTTTCCACAGTCAGACGGGCACCGTTACGGTGCAACATGTCGATAAAGCGTTTACTGGTTTTCAGATTCTGTTGCATACCATATTCGCTGACTTCAAATACCAGCCGGCTGGCGATAGTGGCGTCCTTCAGCAGACGACGTTCCAGCCAAATCAGGAAGTGGTCGTCATGGATACAGCGTGATGACAGATTCAGACCAAAATACTGGTCCTGCAGGTTTTTGTTTTTAATAGTGCTGAGCGCGGTTTCAACAATCAGCCGGTCCACTTCAATAATTTTGTCGAGCTTTTCTGCCATCGCCAGGAAAGAGGCGGTCGGTAACAGTTGGTCTTCTTCGCTGTAAAAACGGACCAGCACTTCAGAATAGGTTTTTGCTGAGCGTGACGCCGGCTGAATGAGCTGCACCAGCAGATTGATTTTGTTATTTTCCAGCACATCATCAATGACATGGCGCCAGTTTTGGTTGCCAAAACCCAGTGCGCTCTGCTCAGCGGAGCCGTCGTCTTTGACCATATGCCAGCCATTACTCTGCCGGGTCTGTGCCAGGCTGATAGCAGTATCGGCGATGGCTAACAGCTCGCCCAGTACTTTACCGGTGGCGTAGTTGACCATGCCGGTGTAGGCAACAGAGTCCAGTTCGGCCAGCTTTTGATATTCACTGAGGCGGCTTTGTAACTGAGCGCCGAAGTTCTCCGCTTCTTTCGCTGTAATACGCGGCAGAATGATACCGAAGTCCGAGCTGTTCAGGCGGAACACTTTATAGTCGCGGTAGCCGCCGACTGCCCGCTGGATTAATTCACTGACGGCAATCACGTATTTATCGCCTTCATGGTAGCCGCGACTTTGGTTGATGTTTTGCAGTTCGGTACAACGAGTGATGGCAAAAATACCGAAATCAACGTGTTTAGTATCGCGCAGTGTCTCTTCATAAAACTGGACAAAACGGTTGCGGTTCGGCAGGCCGGTCACAGTGTCTTTTGCGGCGTCTTCAGTCAGCTGTTGTGCAGACTTTAATAATTCGGCCTGTCGCTTCTGATGGAAATCAGCCACTTTCAACAGCGTCAGCCGGGTTTGTTCAAAAGTATCCGGCAGCTGGATCTCTGGTTGGGTTTTGCTGTCGGTGTTCACAATCTGATCCAGTGCACCGGCGATTTGACGCGACATTTGTTTTTGTTCGTATTTTTGCCGGATCGGTACGAAACACAGTGGCAGGATCACCAAAAACAGTGGCAGCAACAGCGTCAGCCAGAATTGGGTAACAAAGCGGTTATCCAGCTCATCCAGATTGGCTTTAAACACAATACTCAGCTGATTATCAGCAGAGCTGATTTGGTTATTGTCGCGCTGAAAACCAAAAGTTGCCTGCAATTGTTCTGCGGTTGAACGCAGCACAGTAGCGGTATTATGTTCGTGGACAATTTTACCGGCAGCTGTTTTTAACTGGAGTTGTTGTGGGTTCAGGCTGCTGCGGATTTGTTGCACCAGCGCTTGATAATCTTCACCGGAGAATTGGTTCAGCAGTTGTTTGATCACTTGCTGATGCAGAGCGTTGACCTGCGAGATGGCATGTGTGGTGTTTTGCAGCAAATTACTGACTAACACCACCATCAGTAATACAGCGCAGGTGAGCTGGACCATCCATAAAACCCGGAGATTTTTCATCATTAATTATT
>CBFGPY010000594.1:0-2553 GCA_965650755.1 uncultured Chromatiaceae bacterium
GATAGTTCATGCCGATCGGGCGCCAGCTTTTGCTGAAAAACTGTTTTATCACAAAAATTTTAAACAAATCACGACAGATCTGACGGAACCCGAAGCGCTGCGTCAGGCTGTGCGCGACGGTCAGTTTGATCTGGCCGTGGTGATCCCGGCTGATTTTGATGCCAGCTCGCCAACCCTTTCGCAAAGCCAGTGGACCGTGATTTATAACACAGCACCTGTACTCGATTTAATTGGCAATTATCTGAAAGATTTGGTGAAAGACTATAGCCGGCAATTACAGCTGGCCCGGCTGGAAGCCGTTGGTATTACCGGCAGTCAGGTTGATGCGGTTTTGGAGCCGGTCAAAATCAATAAAATCTCCAGCGCGGAAAACCGTGAGGACCTCGGCGAAAAACTGGGCGGCTGGATAGCTTATCTGTTAGTACCGCTGTGTTTTATGGGCTGTTCTTATCCGGCTATTGATATTGGTGCCGGCGAAAAAGAGCGGGGTACGCTGGAAACACTGTTAATTTGCCCGATCAGCCGGACCAATCTGGTGCTTGGTAAGTTTATGACAGTTCTGACCACCGGTCTTGCCACTGCCCTCATCACCGTATTGAGTTTTGGTGGTTGGGGTTATCTGATAGGGTCTTTGGCCGGCGTTGACGTGATTGCCAAAGCGATGTCGGCTTTAGGGTTAACCGATTTACTGCTGATTTTAGCGATGTTAATTCCGCTCACGATGATTTTCGCCAGCGTGTTGTTGTCGCTGTCTATTTACGCCCGTAGTTTTAAAGAGGCGCAGAATTATGTCGGCCCAATGAGTATTCTGGTGTTTGTGCCGCTGGCGTTGGCATTGTTGCCCGGCGTTGAGCTGACCTGGAAAACTGCACTGATCCCGATGACTAATATCTCGCTTTGTATCAAAGAGTTGGTAAAAGGCACCATCGATATGGGCATTCTGAGCCTGGTGATCGCTTCGACTGTGGTGCTGGCAGGTGTGCTGATCGCAGTTTGTGTGCACTGGTTCCAGCGTGAGAAGGTGTTGTTCCGGTGATCACTGCATTGTTGGCAGAAAACCCGTATGGCGCAGCCGTATTAAACGCCGGTGAGTTACAAGCAGCCGGCGTCAGTGTTGCAGTCTTTAGTCAGTGGCTACAAGTTGAGCTGCCAGCATTGCAGCGGTTTAAACTGTGCTGGCTGACGCTGAATGAGCACGAAACAGCATTTATAGGCCCAGCGCTGGCGCATGGTTTTTCTTATCACCATGTGCAGGACAACATGTTGACTCTGGTGAGACGGCTACAAGCTGATGCTTATTTACCACTTGCCGCTACGCATAGCATTGGCGTCGGCGCAGCGGTGTTTAACACCCAGGGGCAGATCTTACTGGTACAGGAAATTCCGCTGCCGGGGAAAAAGCCTGGTTACTTTAAATTGCCGGGCGGCATGGTAGAAACCCGCGAGCATTTTGTCGCAGCGCTGCAGCGTGAGGTGCTGGAAGAGACAGGGGTTACCGCAACTTTCCAGGGCTGGTTTGCCATGCGGCATCACCATCAGGGCCAGTTTGGTGCATCTAACCTCTATATAGTGGCGAAGCTTTTTAGTGAGCAAACCGATGTCGCACCAGACTATCGCGAGATAGCGGCCGCAGCCTGGTTTGATCCACAGCAGTTTTTACGCGATCCACAAGCGCATCCGTATAACAAATTACTGGTAGAAGCTGCACTTAACAGCCCGCTGTGGCAGATTCGCGATTTACCTGAGTATCAGGCCGGTCCTTTGGGTTTCGAGCTATTTCAGGCATGCAAAAAATAGATCCTGTTAAGATCCAGCGGCTTAGCAACTTCTGTTGATTTATGCTTGAAAAATGAACAAGGCTTAGGCAGGATTTGATGTCCCTACAGCCAACAGGAGTCGGACCTATGACCTCAGAGTTCGTCAAAAAAATCCATCTGGAAACTGCGCAGCGGTATCAGGCGCAAGGCTATAACCGGGACGCGTTAATTTCGCATTTTCGCAAAGTGGCACTGGACGCCGATGAAATCAATGAACTGTTAGAAGCGTTAGAACAACAACCTTGGGCAGAACAACCTTTTCGCGCCCGTCGTTAAAATGTCTTGCTGTTGGATATGCTGCTTTGCGGCATCAAAAAAACCGCCTTTCGGCGGTTTTTTGTTGTTGTATCATTGCTAAATAGAGCCGTTATTGGATCCGGCTGGCCCACAGGTCGTATTCATCGGCTTCTTCAACCACAGCTTTGACCACGTCACCTGGTTTTAAGTTGGTTTCACCGTTTAAATATACAGCGCCGTCAATTTCCGGTGCATCGGCAAAACTACGGCCAATGGCACCTTCATCATCAACTTCGTCAATCAGCACATCGATAGTCCGGCCGATTTTCGCCTGTAAGCGGGCCGCACTGATTTTTTGCTGGGTGGCCATAAATCGATGGTAACGCTCTTCTTTAACTTCTTCCGGCACCGGATCTGGCAATTCGTTGGCTTTGGCGCCTTCAACCGGGCTGTATTTAAAGCAGCCGACGCGATCGAGTTGCGCTTCTTCCAGGAAGTT
>CBFGPY010000595.1:0-2552 GCA_965650755.1 uncultured Chromatiaceae bacterium
GAGGGTTTTATCGGCAGCGCCGATTTGATGTTGGATGCTGATGGCAAAGTCACCAAGGTCAAAGCCCAGTCTGAACACAAACAAACGGAATTGGAAAGCCAGTTAATTCACCAGCAATTGACCAAACGCGACATTCCGGCTGGTGAATACCGCTTATACGCTGACGGCGTTGGGCGCGACGAGTTGGTAGAACTGCACCGCATTCCGGAAACCTTCAGTGATACCTACTGGTGGGAGCAGGCAGCGCGCGGTGGCCAGCTGGAAGCGCAACGGATCATGGCATCAAGGGATCCGCGCTGGGAACAATATCTGTTACAACAGCAGGATCCGGTGGTATTGGCCTGGAATGGCGCCAGACTCATCATCGATGGTCAGCAAAAAGCCGGCGAACAGATGTTGGATCAGGCCATAGCCAAAGGCTATGAGACCGCCAAAGAACTAAAAGCCGCGTTATAACCCTATCAGGCCAGCCGGGCGCCATTGGGCACCGGCTGGTCCGGTACTGCCAGCACCACGGCACCATCTTCCCGATAAAGCCCCGTCACCAGACATTCTGAAATAAAAGGTCCAATCTGTTTCGGTGGAAAGTTCAGCACCGCCAGCACTTGTTTACCAATCAGCTGTTCCGGCTGATACAAGGCTGTCAGCTGCGCGCTGGAGCGCCGTGTGCCAATCTCTGCGCCGAAATCGACGGTCAGCTTCCAGGCCGGCTTGCGCGCCTGCGGGAAAGGCTCTGCCGCCACAATAGTGCCGGCGCGTAATTCCACCTGCATAAAATCATCCCAGCTGATTTGACTCATCATGAATCCCTTATATTTGCCACCAGAGTTTGTTGATACGCCTGCCGCCAGTGCTGCAGCTTGTCAGCAAAACCAAGCGCGGCATGCGCCGGACTGGTCGAGGGCAGCGCAAACACCTGTACTGTGGCCGGCAATTTTAAACCGGCTTTCATCAGCTTTTGCCAGGCTTTGGCCGCAGTGCCACCATTGAGCCAGACCGCGCGCAAAGCAGGTAACTGCTGTAATAATGCCGAAAAATCATTGAGCTGAATACTGGCCGGCGTTATGGCACTGTCGAGGCTGCCGCGGCGTTCGGCCGCGCCTATTAAGTCCCACAGCGCCAGCCGCTGTTGCTGTAAGCCGGCAATGCGCTGCTCGTAGGGCAAACTGGCATCAATGCCAAACAGCTGCTGCAGCAGTGGCCAGAACTGGTTGCGGGGATGAGCATAATATTGCGCCGCTTTGAGCGAAGCGACGCCCGGCAAACTGCCGAGAATGAGGATTTGTGCATCGGCCTGCCACACGGCGGGCAAGCCATAACACAAGGCGGCCGTCACAGGGTTAACCCGGCAACGGCTCAGATTTTAACAGCGGCAGATATTGCTGGGCTTTGTGCCAGGCTGCCTGCGCCTGCTCACTTTCACCCTCCTGCTGTGCGCAGTAGGCCAAAAGTGCGTACAAATGGCCATGATTGGCGTGGTCGCGCAGCCAATGCTGGGTTTGTTTGCGCAGCGCCAACACTGAACGCCCAAGCGGGATGCGGCGGATGGCCGACCAGGCTAAAGGCAGGTCCTGCAGCGATAAATTATCCAGCAGTAATTTTTCCGCCTGCTCTGGCTGGCCCTGTACAGCCAAAGCACCGGCTTTACCTAATAACACAGCCAGCGACTTGCGCTCGCGGGCCGGTAACGCCTGCCAATAAGCTGCCTGCTCATCAAACAGGCCTTTTTCTGACAAGCCCTGTACTGCCGCTGGATACAGAGTGAAACGATACTGCTGCCAGTCGGCTTTGCTGAACCATTGTTGCTTTATCGCTATCGGCACTTGCTCCAGCAATGTCTGCCACTGCCCCGCGCTTTGCAGCGCCTGCAACCAGAGCCGGCCCAGTTTGCCGTCTTTGCCAATCTCCGCCGCTTTAGGCGTCAGATAAGCCACAGCCGCCGGTGCGTTGTTTTGCAACAACAGCAAATCGGCCACCACATACCAGCTGGCAGATTCGTCCGGGTCCAGCGCAGCGGCTGCCTGATTGGCCAGCATCGGCTGACCGGCATGTTGTGCGCTGTAGGCCGCCATCACTTGTTTTAACTGTTCCCACTCAGGCTCGGCCCGGGCGATTTGAAACGCCTGATGCGCGGCCTGCCAGTCGTGCCGCGCATAAGCCATCAAGCCTTGCTGCAACGCCTGACGGGCACGCCGCTCTTTGCGTGAGCGTAAAAAACTAAAGGATAAGGTCGGTAAATGGAATAGCCGTTTGACCAGCCACCACACCAGCCATACCGCGAATGCGACGACGGAAAGACTCAGCAGCATGCCAACGACCGTGGCTTCAACGGTGACGCCACCGAGCACCAGCATCACATAACCCGGATGATTGGCCAGTACTGGCCCGAATAACATCGCCAGCGCCAGCACCAGCATGGCGAACAGCAGGCGGATCATAATGCTGACTCCGCTTCAAGCGTACCCTGGCGGTAAGCGTCAAACACCGCCGGGCTTTTCAGCGGTGCCAGTAACGGCAGACTGACCTGCAACGCCGATAACACCACCAGTTCG
>CBFGPY010000596.1:0-2548 GCA_965650755.1 uncultured Chromatiaceae bacterium
TTATTATCAAGGTTCATCACAAACACTGAGGCTGCGGCCATATCATCGACATGCAAAAATTCCCGCATCGGTGTGCCACTCCCCCAAGCGACAACTTCCGCAGCGCCTGACAGCTTCGCTTCATGGAAACGGCGCAATAACGCCGGGATCACATGGCTGTTTTGCGGGTGAAAATTATCATTCGGGCCGTAAAGATTGGTCGGCATCACCGAGCGGTAGTCGCGGCCATACTGACGGTTATAGCTCTCGCAGAGTTTAATACCGGCGATTTTAGCCACTGCATAAGGCTCATTGGTCGGCTCCAATGTGCCGGTCAACAGCGCCTGCTCCGTCATTGGCTGTGTCGCCAGTTTCGGGTAGATACAGCTCGAGCCGAGAAACAACAATTTTTGCACCCCGGCCTGGTGCGCGCTGTGAATGATATTGCCCTGGATCATCAGGTTTTCGTAGATAAAGTCGGCCGGATAACTGTTGTTGGCGACAATGCCCCCGACTTTGGCGGCTGCCAGATACACCTGGTCGATGCGCTCGGCAGCAAAAAAAGCGCTGACCTGCGCCTGCGACGTTAAATCCAGCTGACTGCGGCTTCGTAGCACCAGCTCAACTGCCGGGTTTTGCTGCAATTGCCGCACTATGGCAGATCCCACCATGCCATTGTGTCCGGCGACAAAAATTCTTGTTTGGCTCATTTTCAGTTCCATCAGCCCGCCGACAGACTTCGGCAGTGCAGCAAAATACCGTTATTCCAGCGTGACGTTGACGTCATAGCCATGTTGTTGCAACAACGCGTGCTGTTTGGCTTTATTCAGGTCATGCGCCACCATTTCTGCACACATCTGTTCGACACTGATCTCCGGCACCCAGCCCAGTTTTTGTTTGGCTTTTGTCGGATCGCCGAGCAAAGTTTCTACTTCCGCCGGACGGAAATAACGCGGGTCAACTTTGACGATAACATCCCCGACTTTCACTGAGGGTGCGCGCACAGCGTCTACCGCAGTCACTGTGGCAATTTCATCAACGCCAGTGCCGCTGAAGACAAGCTCGATGCCAGCGTTCTGTGCCGTCATCCGGACAAACTCGCGGACTGAAATTTGTTTGCCGGTGGCGATGACAAAGTCTTCCGGCTGCTGTTGCTGCAGCATCAGCCATTGCATCCGGACATAATCTTTGGCGTGGCCCCAGTCACGCAGCGCATCCATATTGCCCAGATACAGACAAGGCTCCAGGCCGTAGGCAATATTGGCAACAGCGCGGGTGATCTTACGGGTAACAAAGGTTTCACCACGACGGGGCGATTCGTGATTAAACAAAATACCATTACAGGCATACATGCCATAAGATTCGCGATAGTTCACCGTGATCCAGTAGGCATACAGTTTGGCCACCGCATAAGGCGAGCGTGGATAAAATGGCGTTGTTTCTTTTTGCGGCGTCTCCTGCACTAACCCATACAGCTCAGAGGTAGAAGCCTGATAAAACCGGGTTTTCTTCTCTAAACCAAGTAGGCGGATGGCTTCGAGCAGACGCAAAGTACCCATCGCATCAACGTCCGCAGTATATTCCGGACTTTCAAACGACACCGCCACGTGCGACTGCGCGCCTAAGTTGTAGACTTCATCAGGCTGCACCTGCTGTAAAATCCGCGTCAGGTTTGACGAGTCGGTTAAATCGCCGTAATGCAGGATAAAGTTCTTATTTTCGATATGCGGGTCCTGATAAATATGGTCAACCCGCTGGGTGTTAAAAGACGAAGCACGGCGCTTAATGCCATGCACTATGTAGCCTTTTTCCAGTAAAAATTCAGCTAAATACGAGCCGTCCTGACCGGTGACACCAGTGATAAGTGCGACTTTTTGCGTCATCGTGTTTAATCCTTGCTGACCAATTCATGAAGTTCGGCGGTGAAACGGTCAATCACCTGCTCACTATGGATCTGGTCGACGGCATAGCGCCGCGCCACCCTGTTACTCTCTTGTGTATCTGCCTGCAGACAGTGACGCAAGCCATTGATAAATGCCGTGATGTCCTCGGGCTCCACACAGTGATAGATGCCCGGATAGCGCTGCGCCAGCTCAGCGAGCTCAGTCCCTTGCTCAGCTGTGACCAGTGCATAACCACCGGCTGCCAGAATATTGGTCAGCTTGGAAGGTAACACCGCATCAGCCACCCCTTTTTTCTGCACGACCAAATGAACATCGGCCATCACCAGAATTTGCGGCACCAGTTCCCAGGCCTGCAAAGGTTTAAACTCAACATTTTTCAGGCCACGCGCTGCAGCATCGGCAGCTAAAGTGTCGCGGTAAGCACCATTCCCGATGATGACAAATTTGACTTTGCTTTGGTCTGCCAGCGCGCTGGCAGCTTCCAGCACTATTTCCAGACCTTGTTTCTGGCCAATATTGCCAGAGTACAAAACCAGCTTATCGTCGGGCGCCAGCCCCCAACTCAACCGCAGCTCACTACTATCGACTTCCGGATGGACAAAACTGGTGTCTGACCAATTCGGAAAAAACAACAGCTTGCGTTCATCAACGCCTTTGTGCCGCGC
>CBFGPY010000597.1:0-2545 GCA_965650755.1 uncultured Chromatiaceae bacterium
GGCTCAATCACGACTATGAACGCCAGTACAAATCAGCCCGGGATTTGCTGAAATTTGCCCGTCATTCGATGTATGAGCAACCGGATCTGTATTTGAATATGGCGCGCGCCTGCATCGATTTCGCCGTGTCAATGGATGAGGACGGCGAAACCAACAAGCTGAGTAAACAAGCGACAGAAGCGCTCAATCAGCTGCGTAGCAATTTCCCGCAGTCCGACACCCACGAGCAACAAACAGTGTTGCAGGCCCGTTTGCATTACCTGAAAGATCAAAAAGACAAAGCGCTGAAAATTCTCGAAACCATGGACGAAGTGCCGCTGAATATCACCAGTCTGGAAGATGCGCTGGACCGCGCTAAAGCCTTACACGAAGTAGGCCTGACCCAGGCGTCTAAACGCTGGTTTGAGAAAATTGGTGAATTCTGCCAAAGCCAAAATGCCGATCCTTATCTGCAAACCTATCTGCTGCAGGAGCAACAAGAACGCGCTGAACTGACCACAGCCCCGCGCGAACTCAATAACATCGCGGTTATGCATTATCAACATGGCAACTGGCAGGCTGCCCTCGGCGCTTTTGAGCACGCCTTCCGCTTATTACCCCGTAATGCCGGCATCGCACTGAACCTGTTGCAAAGCATGTTGACCGCCCCCACCGGCGCGATGGACCCGGTGAAACGCAGCCGCTTACAACAAGCCTGTTTACGCGCCATTGAACTGGGCAAACTCAATCCGGAGCAACAGCGCCGTTTTGACCAGCTGAAGCAAAAACAGCTGGCGGTCTGAGGCGTTCGCGCCAATGCCGTCGTGCTAGGGGTAGCGACGCTCAGGCCTTTTTATCTTCCGGCCATTCACTAAATACCAGCCGTAATTGCTGGCTGCGCAACAGATACAAACAGCTTAAGGCCAAAGCGGCGACCACCAATAACAAGCCGGGCGCCTTTAATGCGACATAAGGCGGTAAGTGGCTGATAGTCCAGTATAAATCAATAGCTGCGACGCCAAGCAATAACCAGCGGCTGTGCCGCCACAAGCCAAACCAGAATGATTTTGCCCGGCCACGCCGCAGCTTTTTGTCATAAGGCACGCGCTGACTGACAGCCGCCAGCACCAGCAAAGCCGGAATGGCAATCAGTACAGCACGGATAAAATCATCACTAAGCGGATAGAAAAAACTCAGTACCGCTTTGCGCTCAGCTTCCGGCATCACCAAAGTCACAATCCAGCACAAATATGGCCTGAGCAATACCAGCAGCAGCGCATAAAACCGCATAGGGATCCGGTGCAGGCCATCCTGATCCAGCAGCGGCAAATCCGGATAATGCTTCATCAGTGAAGCCCGTGTGCAGCAAACAAATCCAGCATTTGCTGTTCAGTCCAGACCGCCACGCCCAGCTCTTCGGCTTTAGCCAGTTTGGAACCGGCATTATCACCGGCGATCACCGCACTGGTTTTCGCCGACACAGAGCCCGCCACTTTGGCGCCTAATTGCTGTAATTTATCTTTAGCTTCGTCCCGGCCCATCGCAATTAAAGTACCGGTCAGCACCAATGTTTGCCCCGCCAGCGGCTGCGCCGTCTGCGCTTTTTCGGCGATATCCGGCCACTGCACGCCCACCGCAATCAAACCATCAATGACCGCCTGATTATGCGGCTCAGCGAGGAAATGCAGAATTTGCCCGGCGACCACTGCGCCGACATCAGCAACGTCCAGTAACTGTTCGAGGGACGCGGCACGTAAAGCGTCCAGACTGCGAAAATGTTGCGCCAGATTTAAGGCTGTGGCTTCACCCACCTCTCGGATGCCCAGGGCATAAATAAAACGCGGCAAGGTGCTTTGTTTGGATTGCTCGATAGCCGCCAGTAATTTCAGTGCCGACTTCTCCCCCATCCGCTCCAGCCCAACCAGCGCAGGCATATCCAGTTTGTAGATATCGACCGGGCTTTGCACCAGCTGCTCGTCGACTAACTGCTCGATGAGTTTGTCGCCTAATCCTTCAATATCCATCGCCTTGCGGGCGACAAAGTGCTTCAGCGCTTCTTTACGCTGCGCACCACAAAACAATCCGCCGGTGCAGCGCGTGACGGCTTCGCCTTCCACCCGTTCTGTGGCACTGCCACAGACCGGGCATTCGGTCGGAAACAGAATGTCGCGCGCATCCTCTGGCCGCTCAGCCAACACCACAGCAACCACTTGCGGGATCACATCGCCGGCACGGCGGATAATCACACTGTCGCCGATTTTGATACCCAGGCGATTAATTTCATCCTGATTATGCAAAGTAGCATTAGACACAGTCACGCCGCCGACACTGACCGGCTCCAGCCGCGCCACTGGCGTGACGGACCCGGTGCGGCCGACCTGAAACTCGACATCAAGCAGGCGGGTGGTTTTTTCCTGCGCCGGAAACTTAAAAGCAATGGCCCAACGCGGTGCACGGGAGACAAATCCCAGGTTCTGTTGCTGCAATAAATCGTCGACTTTCAGCACCACGCCGTCGATTTCATAAGCCAATGTGGCGCGGCGTGCCAGAATATCGGCATGGTATG
>CBFGPY010000598.1:0-2543 GCA_965650755.1 uncultured Chromatiaceae bacterium
GAATACTATGAGTACGGTGAGTTTTGGGTTTGGCCGGAATACCCAGTTCTTTTTGCATCGGCTCAACAAAAGCATTGAGGAAGTCATAACAGACGCCTTCTGAACTATTGATGATGGCTCGCAGCTGTTCGTCAACAAAGGTCTGGAACACCAAAGGCCGCACGCCGGTAGTTTTATAACGATCGTTAATGCGTTGCTTGGCTTGTTCGGCTTTCAGCGGAGTTTCAACAAAAGGAATAGTGACATGGTCGAATTCGGCTTCAAACAGCGACAGCAGCGCGTGTCCGAACACTTCGGACGTAATGCCCGTGCCATCAGAGATATAAAAGGCTGTACGCATCAGAAACCTCATTTGTTGTTATAAATTTTCATTAAAAATTAGCATTTTAATTTGGACGGCCAGCAGTGTAGAATTATTTCGCTTACGTGTCTGCCGCTGTAAGCTTACATAACCTGCAACAAAAATTGGAGACATACTGTGCAAGAATTCGTTGTTTGGTATCAGGATTTGGGCATGCACGATGTCCCGCGGGTTGGAGGCAAAAATGCCTCTTTGGGTGAGATGATCAGTAACCTTTCTGGCGTCGGTGTGCAAGTGCCGGGTGGTTTTGCGACCACCGCCGAAGCCTTTAACCAATTCCTTGAGCAAAGCGGTGTGAACGAGCGGATTTATCAGCTGCTCGACGGCCTGGATGTCGACGATGTGACAGCTCTGGCCAAAGCCGGTGCACAAATCCGTCAATGGGTAATAGATACGCCATTCCAACCTGAATTTGAAGCCGCCATCCGTCAGGCTTTTGATGAGCTTTGCGCCGGTATGGGCAACGATGCTTCATTCGCTGTACGCTCGAGCGCTACTGCCGAAGATATGCCGGACGCGTCGTTCGCCGGCCAGCAGGAAACCTTCTTAAACGTACGTGGTTACGAGCATGTCATCGAAGCCATCAAACACGTATTCGCCTCCTTATTTAATGACCGCGCCATTTCCTATCGCGTGCACCAGGGCTACGACCACCGCGGCGTGGCGTTATCCGCCGGTGTGCAGCGCATGGTGCGCTCTGATTGCGCCTCCAGCGGCGTGATGTTCTCCATCGATACCGAATCGGGTTTTGAAGATGTTGTCTTTATCACCTCTAGCTTTGGCCTTGGCGAGATGGTCGTGCAGGGCGCTGTCAACCCGGACGAATTTTATGTACACAAACCGACTGTCAGCGCCGGCCGCCCGGCTGTAGTGCGTCGCACCTTAGGTAGTAAGCTGGTACAGATGGTGTATTCCGGCGAACACAGCCACGGCAAACAGGTCCGCATTGAAGACGTCGCTGCAGAAAAACGTCGCCAGTTTTCCATTACAGACGCCGAAGTAGAAGAATTGGCCCGTCAGGCCATCACTATTGAAAAACACTATGGCCGGCCGATGGACATCGAATGGGCTAAAGACGGCATCGACGGTAAACTTTATATCGTGCAGGCGCGGCCGGAAACCGTACGCTCGCGTGAAGACAGCAACTCGATGGAACGTTATCAGTTACAGGGCAGTGCCGCCGTTGTGACTGAAGGCCGTGCTATCGGCCACAAAATCGGTTCAGGCACTGCCAAAGTGCTGGCCAGCATCGCCGACATGGATCAAATCCAGCCGGGTGATGTACTCGTCACCGACATGACAGACCCGGACTGGGAACCGATCATGAAACGCGCCTCGGCCATTGTCACTAACCGCGGTGGCCGTACCTGTCACGCCGCCATCATTGCGCGTGAGCTTGGTATTCCGGCTGTAGTGGGTTGTGGTGATGCCACTGAAAAGGTGAAAACCGGTCAGCAGGTCACAGTATCCTGTGCCGAAGGTGATACCGGTTATGTTTATGACGCCATTCTGCCGTTTAACGTTGTGACTTCGCGCGTTGACAGCATGCCGGCGCTGAAAATGAAAATTATGATGAACGTCGGTAACCCGGAGCGTGCTTTTGGTTTTGCTAAACTGCCACACGCCGGTATTGGTCTGGCGCGTCTGGAATTTATCATCAACCGGATGATTGGTGTGCATCCAAAAGCGCTGCTGAGCTACAACGTGCAGCCGGCCGATGTTAAAGCACAAATCGACGAGATGATGGCAGGTTATGCCTCACCGGTCGAATTCTATGTCGCCAAGCTGACGGAAGGCATTTCCACGCTGGCCGCGGCTTTTGCGCCGGAACGCGTGATTGTGCGGATGTCGGATTTTAAATCCAATGAATACGCCAACCTGGTCGGTGGCCGCCAGTATGAGCCGCATGAAGAAAACCCGATGATTGGTTTCCGTGGTGCTTCGCGTTATATCTCAGAAGATTTCCGCGATTGTTTTGCCCTCGAGTGTGAGGCGTTGAAACGCGTTCGTAACGACATGGGTCTGACCAATGTCGAGATCATGATCCCGTTCGTGCGTACCTTAAGCGAAGCCGAAGCGGTGATTGGCTTGTTGGCAGAGCAGGGCTTAAAACGCGGCGAAAACGGTCTCAAAGTCATCATGATGTGTGAGCTGCCGTCGAACTGCCTGCTGGCGGAAGAAT
>CBFGPY010000599.1:0-2539 GCA_965650755.1 uncultured Chromatiaceae bacterium
ACATTCTGATAACAACAACGAAGTGCGTTTGATTTGATCAGAGCCTTTGATTTCCTCTTCGCCCATGTTGAGCAAAGCTACTTTCGGCTGATGGATAGATTCCACTTCTTCTGCCATCACAGCGCCCATGACAGCAAATTGAAACAGTGTGTCGGAATCACAATTGACGGTTGCGCCGGGGTCCAGCATAAATACCGGCGTACCAATAGTCGTCGGTAATGCACTTATCAATGCTGGCCGCTCTATGCCATTCAGCATTTTCAGTACATAGTGCGCCATTGCGATCAAAGCGCCGGTATTGCCTGCGCTGACACATGCCTGAACTTTTTGCTGATCGACCAAATCAAGTGCCACCCGCATCGAAGAGTCACGTTTAGTGCGAAGCGCAACAGATGGTTTGTCAGTCATCAGCACTTGCTGGCTGGCATGTTGAATTTTTAATTGAGGGTGTTCAGAGTAACCAGCGTCGGTTAACGCCTGTCGGATAGCTACCGCGTCACCAACGAGAATAAGATCAAGCAGGGAATTTTCAGCTACAGCGTCGATGGCTGCAGGAATAGTAGATAGGGGGCCATGATCGCCCCCCATCATATCTAACGCAATTTTAAGTCTGGTTGGTTGCACTTGGTGCACCGGGACTTATTTTACTTTGCGGCCTTTGTAGAAACCGTCAGCAGTAATGTGGTGACGACGATGCGTTTCACCAGTAGTTGCGTCAACTGACAGCGTTGGGCCAGTCAGCGCGTCGTGTGAACGACGCATGTCGCGGCGGGCGCGAGATTTTTTGTTCTGTTGTACAGCCATGGTCTTTCTCCTAAAAAATCACTTTTTCTTCAATTCTTGCAGAATTGCAAATGGATTCGGTTTCTCTGGTTCCGGCTCTATTTCGCCCCAGCTCATCTGCACTTTGTTGGAGTCACATTGACCTTCATCGTGCATCGGAAACAACGGCAAAGCCAGAATTAATTCGTCCTCAACCAATTGCCGCAGGTTCACTTCGCCGTGTTCGTCAGTTTCGACCACGTCGTAGCGTTGTGGAATCTCTTCTTGAGCCGAATCATCCCCTTTTATTGGGGTATATGCAAAACTGCTGTCAATGTGCATTGTCATGTCATCGCCACAACGTTCACAGCGGACCTGTACTGTACAGTGGGCTTCACCCTCTATATAGACCAGTCCTTGCTCGTCATTGCCGCAATGAATAACGACAGCCACATCACCATCTGTCTTAATCAGCTGCTCTGACAAACGCGTCAGATTTTGCAGCGGCAGAACCCCGTCAAAACTGCTGCGCTTTTGCGCGGCACGGGCGGGATCGATGGTAATTGGTATTTTTACTTTTTGCATAAGGCGCGCATCATATAGATCGATCCCCTTGCTGTCAAAGGGTTGATCAGACTTTTGTTAACTTTTCTGACGCGAAAATCAAAGAAAAATATTATAGTGCGCAGCATATCATTTGACGACGCAAATTATATAAAAGGCAGAATATGTCCAAATCATTATGGTTGGCTTCAACTTCGGTTTATCGCCGCTCTTTATTAGAAAAACTCACGACGCAATTTCAGACTGCAAAGCCTGAAGTCGACGAAACCCCTCTCACCGGTGAAACCGCTGAGCAGCTGGTATTGCGTTTGTCTGCCGCAAAAGCTCAGGCAGTCGCGATACAGATTGCATCGGGTGGTGAAAACGCATTGGTGATTGGTTCTGATCAGGTCGCGGTATTTAACGGTCAGATCCTTGGTAAACCCCATACAGTGGAACGTGCTTTCGCGCAGTTGCGCAGCTTTAGTGGCCAACAAGTTCAGTTCTTAACCGGATTGTCAGTCACCGACACCAGCACCCATCACACCGAAACAATCCTTGACCGTTTTAGTGTACATTTTCGCGAACTCACTGATGCTGAAATCCACACTTATATCCAACGCGAACAACCACTGAATTGTGCCGGTAGCTTTAAATCTGAAGGATTGGGAATTACTTTGTTCGAGCGTTTAGAAGGCGACGACCCCAATAGTCTGATTGGTTTGCCATTGATTAAATTGCACGCCATGTTAAAACGGGCAGGTGTAGATTTGTTATTGCAAGGCGCATAACCGGCAGCGGGGTTTACCCCCGCTTACCTCAAGGCAAAATATCCAATAACGCCGGCAGATTGTCGATTACCGCATGCGGTGCAAATGGTGCAAACTCAATATGACCATGTACGCCATGGGTAACACCAATCCGGTGCATACCAATACTATGTGCCATCATCAGATCGTAGCGGGAGTCACCTATCATGACCGCCTGTTGCGGTGTCAATTTCAACTCTGCCAAAATATGTTCCAGCATCTGCGGATGCGGTTTACTTTGCGCTTCATCAGAACAGCGGCTGGTAACAAAATGATGACCAGTCTTCGTTTCCGCAAACATCCGGTCCAGACCACGGCGGGCTTTGCCTGTTGCTACAGCTAACTGATAACCGCGCTGACGCAATGAACTGAACACATGCTCGGCTCCTTCAAACAGAGGTGTCGGAGTCCTGTCCACGTTGCTG